>DATMPQ010000103.1:0-15681 GCA_035567015.1 Chthoniobacterales bacterium
CGTCACCGTCCTCGTCGTCAAAGGGCGGAGTGATGCCCGTGTAGTCGCCGATCACGTATGCGCTGTATGGCCCATTCATGCCTTGGGAGACGTTCTGGGTGCCGAAACCTGGTTGGTTAATATTACCGTAGCTGGCGACAATGTTGCCCGACGAATCGACCTTGATTACCTGGTGATTGAACTGATCGCTGATCAGCGTGTCGCTATTTGCCAAGCGGACCGCGCGGGTTGGGAGGGGCATCGGATTGCTGCCCGGGCGGACATTGGTGAAGAAATGCCAGAAGTCGGCCCCGGTTTCATCGGTTTCGACGATGCGGCTGTTGGCGGAGTCGGTGATGAGCGTGTGGCCGTTGGGGAGTCGGCTGGCAAAGGCCACACCGCTGAAGGGCACGCCGCCGGCTTGTGTATACGTGTGCACGATAGTGCTTGGCATGGTGTGCGTGACTTCAAGGGCTTGGTTATTGTTCTCGTCGGAGATGAGGATGTTTCCATTTTCGAGCAGTTCGGCGGAGTTGGGATTGTTAAGTCCGTCGTATTGCCACACGATGGCCTTATCGGAGCGACGCACCTCGATGATGCGACCGTTTCCCTGATCTGTGATCAGCACATGATCGTCGCCATTCTCCTCAGACAAATAGGTATTCTGCACCGGAACGTTGAGCTGATTGAACCCGGAGCCAGTGACGCCGAACGTTCCATATTGCCAGACGATGTGGCGGTGGTGGTTCACGAGCAGAACGCGATTGTCGACGCAACCATTCGGTGGGGGGCACAATGGCTCGGTGCCGCCCGGGGCCCCGGTACCCGCCATTAGAGTAAGGCCGCCCACTCGTTCGGCATCGTTGGTGCCAATAATCGAGTTCGCCGAAACATCGTTTGGACCGTTTCCAAAATGCCAGACGATGTTACCCGTCGGGTCAATCTCGATAACGCGGTTGTTGAATTGATCAGTGATAAGGATATCGCCGTGCCGGTTAAATCCGCCTCGGGCGTTTGCGATCGCGCCCGTGCACAAGATCACGCCAATAGTGACTAAAAGTGACAGTTTCATGCCCTAATGTTCACAGCAGTCCAGCCTCGAAGCCACTACTAAAAAGTAACAACTTTGTTACTTTTAATGCCTCGCGCGGCTCGCGATTATGAAATCACCGGGCAATAAAGAAAAGAGCCGCCTCTTCACATGAGAACAAAAAATATGACAACTCTACACTTAAGAAAATCAACCAGCCGGTCGCCTTTGCGGCTCGGTTTCCTCCTCATCACACTCGCCCTCGCCTGGTTTGCGCTTTCGCCGACGGCTTCAGCCGTAACCCCGGTACGCGACGGCGGCTATCCCAACAACAAGACGGCGGAGGGCGATAACGCGCTCTTTTTCGCGCAGGTTTTCGCCATGTTGCGCAGTCTGTTTTTCAGAGCTAGCCCTGAGCAAACTGATTCGCGCTGCATTTCGCTGAGTTGCGCAGTTTTGCGGCAAAAAATCTCAGGTAGCGTTGCCGGCCAGGGTGAGGCTGTTGGCAGTATCACATGGCAGTGCTCATGGCTTTTCTTCGGCATCGCGTGTTTGATTAAATTTCGGTGATCGGCTTCGCGTCCACAGTTTTCCTGGACGATCGTTTCTTCAGTAGGGCGAGACTCCGTCGAGCCGGGGGAAAGTTTTCCAGCGCGGAAATAATTTCGCGGTTGTGATTGCCGGAATTGTCGGCGAAAAACGAAGCCGCCGCTTAACTGGCAGTTGATCTCATGAGCCCCCATACCATCCATTTGTTGATCGTTTTCGCGCTCATCGTGCTCGTCTTCGCGGCCTTCCTGCGCGAGTGGCTCTCGCCCGATCTGGTGGCGCTGAGCGCGATGGGTGTGCTGCTGGTCACCGGCGTTCTCACGGCAGATGAAACACTCACCGTCTTCAGTAACAGCGCGCCGATTGTGATTAGTTCCATGTTTGTGCTCAGCGCCGGCCTAGAGCGCACGGGCGTGATTGATTCTCTCGCGCGTATTTTCACCCGCATGGCCGGAACGACCGAACGGCGGGCAGCGCTCGCTCTCGCGGCATTGACGCTGCCGCTCTCGGCCCTGATCAATCACATGCCGGTCGTGGTTGTGTTCGTCCCCGTCGTGCTGGCCCTCGCGCGCAGCACCGATCTAAAAGCATCGCGTCTTCTTATTCCGCTTTCTTACTTCTCCATCTTCGGCGGCACGATCACACTTATCGGCACCTCTACGAATCTGCTTGTCGATGGAATTGTGCGACGCCGTGGTCTCGCGCCATTTGGGATGTTTGAGATCACACCGCTCGGAATCATTTACGCGATCGTTGGCGTCGGATATTTGCTCGCGTTTGCACGCTATCTTCTGCCCAAACGCGAAACGCTCGCCGCGCTCATCGGCACCGGAATCACGCGGCAATTTCTCACCCAGGCAGTGATCAGTAAGGCGTCGCCTTTGGTCGGCAAGACAATCGCCGAAACGCCGTTGGCCCGATTGCGCGAAGCGCAAATCATTACTGTGGTGCGCGGCGGCGAGCGGCTCGAGACGCTACTAAGCAGTTTGCGATTTGCCGCCGGCGACCAGCTTCTTCTCGAAAGCTCAGTCGCTGGTGTGAAAGGAATCAAGGAAATGGCCGGCGTGGTCTTCCAATCGGAAGCTGACCTCGGCCTCGAAGCCATCGGCGAACAACAAAGCATCCTGATGGAGGGAATTCTCGGGAACCGCTCTACTTTTCTGGGCAAGACGCTGCGTGAGCTCAATTTCGAGCAGCGTTATGGCGTGCTCATCCTGGCGGTGCATCGCCAGGGCGAGAACCTGCGCGAAAATTTTCAGGACGTCGAGCTGGCCTTTGGCGACACGCTGCTGGTGCAGGGCTCGGCCGAAGCGATTTATCGCCTCATGCAGGAGCGCGATTTCCTCAGTCTCACCGAGCTGGCGCAACGCGCGTTTCGCCGGCACAAAGCGCCGCTCGCGATTGTCGGAATTCTCAGCGTGATTGTCTTCGCCGCTTTTCACGTGCTGCCCATCGCCGCGCTCGCGCTCATCGCTGCTGTCTTCGTCGTGCTCACGCGTTGTCTCGACGTCGAGGAAGCGCGCGGCGCCATCCAATGGAGAATTCTCTACATGATTTTCGGCATGCTCGCGCTCGGCGCCGCCATGGAAAAAACCGGCGCTGCCCATCTTATCGCCAGCGGCGTGACCGGCGCAGTCGGCCACTTCGGTCCGCGGGTCACGCTGTCGGTCATGTACCTGCTCGCGACATTCCTAACGGAGCTGATCAGCAACAACGCCGTCGCTCTGCTCTTGACTCCGATCGCGTTCGAGATCGCAGCGACGATGGGAGTGGACGCGCGACCCTTTGCCGTCGCGGTCATGTTTGGTTGCGCAGCCAGCTTCGCCACGCCCATCGGACACCAAACCAACACCTATGTCTTCGGCGCCGGCGGTTATCGCTTCGCTGATTTCCCAAAGATCGGCGCGCCATTGAACCTGATTCTCTGGATTGCCGCCAGCGTGCTCATTCCAATCTTCTGGCCCTTCACGTCGCGCTGAAGGAAGGGGGACCATTCCTCTAAGGTTTCGCCCCCCATGGCAAGTATTTCATCATCTCCTGGCGCGCTCCATCATTCAGTGGAACAAGGACCCGCATATGGTGGGGCGGGTAAGCCTTCGGAATCGCAAATGTGTGATACTGGTCACCATTTAGAGTCAGGTATACGACTCCATCGAAACCGGCGTCTTGCGGCATAATACCGATGGGAACGTCCAAGTAATTGCAGGTGGAAGTGAATTTTTTGCCCGACACTTTTCCAAGCCCGTTTGGCCACGCAATTGCCTCTGATGATATCCAAAACTTAAGCCTCGTATACAGCTCGCGTGTTTCGACTGTGCCAACAATCTTTCTGCCAGTAGTTTGTTCGATTTTCGTCATCGAAAAGCTGGCCGGTGCGATATCGGCAACCTTGTTGAGGGGGGCGCTGGCGAGTCCGACACCATTCGCATCGGCAGGGTGGGGACGCAGACGGCTACCTTTATCGCCGGTATTAACGGGGCAACCGTTACAGGATCCGCAGTAATGATAGATGCCACCACCGGCCAGCTCGGCACGGTAGTTTCCTCCGAGCGATTCAAGGACGAGATCAAACCAATGGACAAGGCAAGCGACACCGATTCTGGCGCTCAAACCGGTCACCTTCCGCTACAAGAAAGAGCTTGATCCCAAGGGCGTCCCGCAGTTTGGCTTGGTGGCTGAGCAAGTAGAAAAGGTGAATCCCGATCTGGTCGTGCGCGAGGCTAACGGAAAAGTTTACAGCGTCCGCTACGATGCAGTGAACGCGATGTTGCTCAACGAGTTCCTCAAAGAACACCGCAAAGTCGAGGAATTAGAGAAAGATTTGCGGGCGACCATCGTGCAGCAGCAGAAGGAGATCGAAGCTCTCACTACGGGCCTGCAGAAAGTGAGCGCACAGCTTGAACTGAACAAACCTGCGCCGCAAACGGTCCTCAACAATCAGTAAAGCAGCAGCAGCGCCCGAAAGCCCGGGCGGGCCTGTAACCCGGCGGCAATAGCCCGCTGCATTATGTGCGAATCTGACCGGTGCCGCGAATGAGGTATTTGTAGGTCGTCAGTTCTTCGAGCGCCATCGGACCACGCGCGTGCAACTTGTCGGTGCTGATGCCGATCTCCGCGCCAAAGCCGAATTCGCCGCCATCGGTGAAACGCGTGGAGGCGTTCCAATACACCGTCGCCGAATCCACGCGATTGAGGAACTGGTCCGCCGTCGCGCTGTTGCCGGTGACGATTGCATCGCTGTGATGCGATCCGTATTTCTCGATGTGATCAATCGCCGCATCCGCGCTTTCTACGACGCGCGCCGATAGGATTAGATCCAGATACTCTGTTGTCCAATCCGCTTCGGAAGCGGGTTTCACGGCGTCGCCGACGATTTTCCGCACCTGCCGGTCGCCGCGCAACTCCACGTTGCGTCGCAGCAGTTCGGCGCCGCACTTTTGCAGAAACGGTTCGGCGACATCGCGGTGTACTAATAACGTCTCCAGCGCATTACAGACGCCCGGGCGCTGGCACTTTGCGTTAATCACAATTTCCTGCGCCATTCCCAGGTCGGCCTCGCGATCCACATAGACGTGGCAGACGCCCTGATAATGTTTGATTACCGGCATTCGCGCGTGCGCGACGACCGCCTCGATCAACGCCTGCCCGCCGCGCGGAACGATCATGTCGATGCAGCGATCCATCTGCACCATGATGCGGACCGCCTCGCGATCCGTGGTCGACACTAGCAATATGGAGTCCTCCGGAAGCCCGGCAAAGCGCAGACCGTGGCGCAACGCATCCGCGATGGCGATGTTCGAGTGGATTGATTCCGAGCCGCCGCGCAGGATGGTGGCGTTGCCGGTCTTGGTGCAAAGGATCGCGGCATCGCTGGTGACGTTTGGCCGCGACTCATAGATGATGCCGATGACGCCAATGGGCACGCGAACCTTGGAAATTTGGAGGCCATTGGGTCGCTCCCACTGCGAGATAATTGCTCCCACAGGATCTGGCAGCGCGGCGACACTCCGGATGTCGCGCTCGATTCCCGCGAGGCGTTTCGCGTCGAGACGGAGACGGTCGATCATCGCGCCGGTCAGGGCGTTCGCCTCAGCGGCAGTGATGTCTTTGGCGTTCGCTTCGAGGATTGTCGCAGCCCGATCCCGCACCGCATCGGCCATCGCTTCCAATGCGCGGTTCTTTGCTTCCGTGTTACAGGAGGCGAGTTCGCGCGATGCCGTGCGAGCGCGCTGTCCGAAGTCTTCAATGGTTTCCTGCAAATTCATACGCCGCTGGATTTTTTCCGCTTGCGGCGCGCCGTCTCGAAACGGGTGCCGACATTTTCTCCGGCTGCGATCCGGCCAATGTTCGACGGTGTCCTGCCGCCCGCGATGACCGTGCATATACCCGCGTCCACAGCGATTTTCGCGGCCAACAATTTGGATCTCATGCCGCCCACACTGAACCGCCCTTTCTCCTCGCGCACAAACTGCGCCGCCGCTGCCATGTCCTTGACTACGGGGATGACCGCCTGCGATCCGTCATGCGATATCGCCAGTAGACCCTCGACTGTGGTGAGAATGATCAGCATGTCCGCATTCGCCAGAATCGCGACTTCGGCGGAGAGCCGGTCGTTGTCGCCGAAACGCAATTCCTCTACGGCGACAGAATCGTTTTCATTGATGATCGGGACGATGTCGCAGCGGCTGAAGAGACGCTCGAGTGTATTGCGGGCGTTGACGTATCGGGCACGGCTATCGATGTCTTGATGTGTGAGCAGCAACTGCGCGATGTGCAGTCCGTGGCGTGAAAAGAGTTTCTCGTACTGCCGCATGAGCCGCGACTGGCCGATGGCGGCGCACGCCTGGATGGTCGGCAAATCCTCCGGGCGTTCATTCAGCCCGAACAGAAAAAGCCCGGCGCCGACCGCACCGCTGCTGACGATCACGCATTCGTGTCCGGCTTTGACGAGCGCCGCGACCTCGGCGGTCAGCTTGCGGAATTGCGCGGAATCGAGCGAGTCGCCTTTCGCCCTACTAAGAATGCCGGTGCCGAATTTCAGAATGATCCGCATGAGTTGCTGGAGAAGTTCCGGGCCGTTCCGCGATGGTTAAACGCTTTTGGCTCCGCCGCCGCCCTGACTTCGTAAATGTCCATTTTTTTTGCACCTAGCGCCAGCGTTTCTACAGTACAGTTTGTGGATACGCACGCATTCTTCGAAAACGCGGGCCGCCAACTTTCCCGGTGGCCTTGGTGCGGGTCTTTCCCTGATTCTAATCGCGAGGATTTCGAAAAAAAATCCATTTTGAGCCCGGGCTGAACCATGATTTGCATAAGATGCGTCTTTTTAGCTCCGAGGTGCACATTTTAAAAAATTCTAAATCCGAGCTCGTACCCCGGGCTTTGACGTTTTTCTGACCGCTGACTCTTTCGGTGAGAGCCCTCACGGCAAGTCCCAAAGAGCGGGCATCGCAAAATCCAGAAGGTAAGCGCCCAGCTTGAACTGAACAAACCTGCACAGATTTGTGGCGTGTGCGTTATTTTAGTCGATATCAGGAGAAAGGTAATCCGCGTTCATCCAGCCGCTCAACCCAAAAATAGATATTTGCTGCCAAACTGTATCGCCTCAGAGCGGTCGAGATTTCAAATTGGGACATTATCGATCGGCGCGTTTGCTTGACCGCTCCGCCGCTTGCCTGTAGAGTCGCCGCTTACCGCGTCCCCCGCGTGACGCCCGCGGCAGACGGCAACCGGCCTTGCCGAAGCTGTTCGGGACGGGACAAGTGGTTCACAAGGCCGATAGAGAACTCAACGCGATGGACTTTGCTTGGTCGGATCAACAACGAGAGCTACTGGACGCGGTCGGCCGTTTCGCCAGCCAGCAACTCAACTACAACGTGATCGAGAACGACCGCGACAGCGTTTTCAACCATGATGCCTGGAAAAAGTGCGGTGGCTTCGGGATCCAGGGCTTGCCAGTCCCCGCCGAGTACGGCGGGCTCGGCATGGATCCACTCACCACCGTGGCGGCGCTCGAGCGGCTCGGGTACGCCTGCAAGGACAACGGCCTGCTGTTCTCCATCAACGCGCACATGTGGACGGCGATCATTCCGGTTCTCTACAACGGCTCCGAGACGCAAAAGAAAAAATATCTGCCCGGCCTATGTAACGGCACGCTCATCGGCGGCAACGCCATGAGCGAACCGAATAGCGGCTCCGACGCATTCAGCCTCGCCACGACCGCTGTCAAGAAAGGCTCCAAGTACGTCCTCAACGGCAGCAAAATCTTCGTGACCAACGGCCCCGTCGCCGATCTGCTCGTCGTGTTTGCCACGCTGGACAAAGCGCGTGGCGCGTACGGAATCTGCGCCTTCCTCGTCGAGAAAGATTCGCCGGGGCTGAACGTCGCGCGCAAGCTCGAGAAAATGGGCGTGCGCACGTCGCCGATGGCCGAAGTGTTTTTCGAAGACTGCGAAGTCCCAGAAGAAAACTTTCTCGGCAAAGAAGGCGCGGGCAGTCTTATGTTCACGAACTCGATGACCTGGGAACGCGGCTGCATCCTGGCCAGCGCGGTCGGATCAATGCAACGGTTGTTGGAGACGAGCGTCCGTTATGCGAAGGAGCGAAGACAATTCGGCCAGTCGATAGGCAAGTTCCAGCGAGTGGCCGACAAAATCGTCGACATGAAGCTGCGCGTGGAGAGCGCCCGGCACATGCTCTACCATTGCGCGTGGTTGCGCGGCCAGCGCAAGCAGGTGTACCTGGAGGCCGCGATGGCCAAGCTGCACATCAGCGACTGCTGGGTCAAATGCTGCGAGGACGCGATCCAGATTCGCGGCGGCTACGGGTACATGACCGAGTACGAGGTCGAGCGGGAATTGCGCGACGCGATCGGCAGCAAGCTCTACTCGGGCACGAGCGAAATCCAGCGCAGCTTAATCGCCTCGCTGCTGGGACTGTGAAACAACGCCAGTCGGTCGAGAAGATCCTAGTTCCGTTCAAGAGCGTACCCGACCCCAACGACGCCGTCGTCGCGGGCGCAACGGCTTCGACGCCCAAGTCGGTGATCAACCCGTTCGACGAAATCGCGATCGAGGAAGCGTTACGGATTCGCGAACGCGGCGAAGCGACGGAGATCGTGGGCGTCACGATCGGAGCGCCGGCGGTCGACGAACAAATCCGCGCCGCGCTGGCGATGGGCATCGATCGCGCCATTCGCATCGACGATACTCGCGCGCTGGATCCGTATGCGGTGGCGCGGATTCTCCGTGCGCTGGTAGAGAAGGAAGCGCCGCACGTCGTGATCATGGGCAAGCAAGCCGTGGACGACGACTCGAACCAGGTCGGGCAGATGCTGGCCGGCTTGTTGGGTTGGCCGCAGGCCACGTTCGTCTCGCAGATCGAGTTCCTGGACAACAAGACGCGCGCCCGCTGCACGCGTGAGACTGACGGCGGCCTCGAGGTCGTCGCGATCGAGCTGCCCGCCATCGTCACCACCGACCTGCGCCTCAACGAACCGCGCTATGTCTCGCTGCCCGGTTTGATAAAAGCGCGCCGCAAACCAATTGAAATCCTCACCTGTGATCAACTGGGAGTGACTGTGCAGCCTCTTACCACAACGCTCTCCATGTCACGTCCGCAGAAGCGCGCCACCGGCACACGTGTCAACTCGGTCGAAGAATTGATCGCCAAGTTGAGGCAGGAGGCGAAGGTGCTTTGAGCATGGCTGAGACCCTCGTACTGATCGAACACGATCGCGAACACGCGAAGCGTCCCTCCTTGCACGCGATCACACTGGCGCGACAACTCGGTGGTGAGTACGCGTTACTCGTGCTCGGCCATGGCCTGGACGAGATCGCCGCGTCTCTCGTTTCCTACGGCGCGTGTGCCGTGCTTGTCGCCGACGACCCGGCACTGGCGGAACCGTTGGCCGACCGTTACGCGACAGTGATTGCGGAAGCGGCGCGAAAGCACGGCGCGAAGACTCTCCTTGGCACCTCCTCGACGTTCAGCAAAGACGTTTTGCCGCGCGCCGCCGCGCTGCTTGATTCGCCGATGGTTACCGACGTGGTCGCGATCGAAGAAAAGGACGGCTCGATTGTGTACCGACGGCCCATCAACGCCGGCAGCATGTTGGCCACGGTCAAGGTAGAGGGCGACCGCCGCGTGCTCACGGTCCGCGCCACCGCCTTCGAGGCGCCTGCGGCCAACGCAGCACCCTGTCTCACCCAGCGGTTCGCGTTCGACGCCGCGTCGCTTCCCAACGGCATAGAATTCATTTCGCGCGAACAACGCAAGTCCGACCGGCCCGACTTAACCGAAGCCCGGGTCGTGGTAAGCGGCGGCCGGCCGCTGAAGGACAAGGAAACGTTCGAGCGTCTGGTCGGCGGATTGGCGGACGCATTGGAGGGCGCGGTCGGTGCCACCCGAGCGGCGGTCGACGCAGATATGGCACCTAACGACTACCAGATCGGACAAACGGGCAAGATCGTCGCGCCCGAGTTGTATATCGCGCTTGGCATTTCCGGCGCGATCCAGCATCTGGCGGGCATCAAGGATTCGCGGATCATCGTCGCGATCAACAAAGATCCCGACGCGCCGATCTTTCAGATGGCGACTTACGGCCTGGTGGGCGACCTGCATCAGATCGTCCCACAACTCATCGAATCAATTCGCCGAAGCTAAGCCAGGATGTTAGATGATAAGAGCCCGCGAACATGAATAAGAAGCATATTCTCTTTCATTTGTCTGAAGCGCGAAAGGCGCTCGAGGGACTCATCCGGGATCTTCATTCCCGGTCCCAACTACGACTTCGGCAATCATCGGGTCGACATAGAGCACTTGTATCACCACATCAATTCAGCAGTATTACCGCATCAACTCAGCATGGAATGCGCGTGACGCGTTGGAACAAGCCACAAACCAGTGTGCAGAAGAAGATTTTCGTCGTTGGCGGCAGTTTCCTACTAGCATGTCGTTACTGTCTTAAGGACGAACTATCTCGCCAGACGATGTATCTGACGGCTCGCAGGCGTAGTGCTTCGCTTTAACTAATGAAAACGCCGCCATTGCAATCCACGCGCGCCTTTGCCAGTCGCAGATGATCTTGTTCTCGCTATGACCGATGTGAATAACACGACGCGCGAAGTGTTCGGCAACATCGCGCCATGGATGCAAGTCGTGTTCTTCGTCATGATGGCGGCGAGTATCGGCGTGCTCGTGTGGCAAGTCATGGCCCGCGTATGGCTCTGGCGTAAAGGTCAGCAGGGCGGATTTGAGCGTCACTGGCGTGTGTGGATGCAGCGGCTCGTCACATACGCGCTGGCGCAGAAACGCGTCCACAAAAAGTCGCTCGGCGCTCTACTCCACCTGCTGCTCTTCAGCGGGTTCGTCGTGCTCACCATCGGCACTACCTTATTGGGGATCGCCTACGACGGGCCGATCAACTTTCACCACGGCTGGTACTACCTGAATTACGAACTGACGCTGGACGTATTCGGCGTCGCATTTTGCATCGGTTGCGTCCTGGCAATGTATCGCCGCGCCTTCCGGCGGAAGCCGAGCCTTGGCCACAACCAGAGCGACTGGTGGCTGTTGGGGTTGCTCCTGTCCATCGGTGTCACCGGTTTCCTGGTGGAAGCGCTGCGCATGCATTACACCCAGGTGCAACCGCCGGTGGCGTACTGGTCGATCGTCGGCTGGGCGATTGATGTGACGATGCTACGCGGCATCGACGTGGGCAGCGCGCAAACGATGCACCTCGCGGCTTGGTGGCTGCACGCGATTCTGGTCGCGCTGTTCTTCGCCACGATTCCGGTCAATCGCTTTCTCCATGTGATCACTGGCCCGCTCAATATTGCCGCCCGTCCCGAACGGCCAATGGGCGCGCTCGTGCCGTTGAAGATGGAAGAGGTCGAGCGGATGGGTCGCACGGGAGTGCACCAACTTGCGGAGTTCACCCGTCAACAACTGCTCAGCCTTGATTCCTGCATGGAGTGCGGCCGCTGCGAAGATGCATGTCCGGCGACCGCGACGGGGAAACCGCTTTCACCCAAAGCGGTCGTGATCGATTTGCGCGCTTTGATGTCACGCGGCGGCGGTGACGTGCACGGGACGATCCGTGATGAAACGCTTTGGGCCTGCACGATGTGCCAGGCGTGCGTCCAGGAGTGCCCTGTGTTGATCGGGCACGTCGATTTGATCAGCGACATGCGTCGGGATTTGATCGGCGAAGGCAAACTTTCCGGGCCGCCTGCGAAAGCGCTGCAACACGTCCGCAACCAGTCCAACCCTTATGGTCGCCACAACTCCGAACGCCTGGCTTGGGCGGATGGCCTCGACGTGCCGATTGTCGAATCGAATCCCGATTTCGAGTATCTATTTTGGGTCGGCTGCGCTGCGTCATTCGATCCGCGCGCACAGAAGGTCGCGCGTGCGACCGCCCAGCTACTCAAGGAAGCGGGACTGAATTTCGCCGTCCTGGGGACGGAGGAGCGTTGCACCGGCGATCCCGCGCGTCGGATCGGCGATGAGTTCCTGTTCCAACAGCTCGCGCAGACCAATGTCGAGACGCTTGCCCGCCACAAGGCAAAGAAGATCGTCACCCCTTGCCCACATTGTTACAACACGTTCAAGAACGAATACCCGCACTTCGGCGGCCAATACGAAGTGCAACATCACTCAACGGTGCTCGCAGAATTGGTCGGCGCGGGACGATTGAGCAATGGCAACGGCGTCAACAACGGTGAGCCAATCACCTTGCACGACCCGTGTTATCTAGCTCGCGTCAACGGAGAAGTCGATGCGACTCGCACGGTGGTAGGCGCTGCCAGGGACACGCAGTTTCGCGAAATGCCTCGCTGCGGAAAGAAAACTTTCTGTTGCGGTGCAGGCGGGGGCCGGATGTGGTTCGATGAAGCACCGGAGCAACGTGTCTCCCGTGTCCGCGCGCAGGAAGCGCTCGCCACTGGCGCGCGCATACTCGCGACGGCCTGTCCGTTTTGCTTGAACATGATGACCGACGGAATGGCGGGCACGCAAGGAGGGGAAAACGTTAAGGTGCTCGATGTCGCGGAGTTGCTACTCAACCGCCAAACGACAGGTAGTCGAGGAGTATCCTAAGACGGCGAAGCCGCAACCACACCGGAGGGTGACGATTCCACCGCATCAAGAGGGCGCTGCCGGAGCAGCGGCCTTGGCACTGCCGGCATCAATCGCGATTGCTGTACGGCCGCTCAGTATATTCAGATTGACCGACGAGTATGGCGCCTGCTTCTCCTGCGGCCACACTGATTCGTAGACTTGCGCTACCTTCTGCACCTTGTCAGCGATCTCTAGATTGCCGTTCCTCTACGCTGCCCGTTCACTCGCGTCAACCACGTACTTGCTCACGTGCAAACGCGATTTGTCTTTTCGCTCGTTTAAGGTAACAGCCAACGCATCACGAGCTTGCGCCGCTGCGCAAGGCGGTTGGCGCCATACCTTCACTCGGACTTTGATTCTGATTGAACCTCCGTATTCAATCGCACGCGGAAACGCTAAGTTATCCATTCACGGTGAAGGTGAATTCACCCTCACCGGTGAGCAGCCTTTACGTAAATCTCCCGCGGCGCGCTCGGGAAATATCTTAAGAGCGCCGGACAAAGCCAGCCCTCGATCTTAAACTGGTCGCTGTAGTACCAATTGCCGCCGGAATCTTCGCGGCGCCATTCCAGTTTGAATCCCGATCCGGGAAATGGCGTTGCACTGAAGATGGCGCGAAATCCCCGCTCGGCCTTTGGGATATTGGCGACCGCTTTATCGATCATCGTATCGATGCCCGCGATAAACGGCTCCTTCGACAATCCGACCGCCGGATCATCAAAAACCCACAGGCCTTCGTATTTGTAAGGTGCGATGACGAAGAGAGCGTTCACGCGAACACGTTAAAGGGTTCAATCGTTAAAGCGCTTACTCCGTCATTTCATCGCTTCATCGCTTCAACCATTTAACGATGCACTGGATTTTCTTTCTTTCACAGCGACATATTGCAACGCGATCTGCGCCCGTAGCTCAGCCGGATAGAGCAACGGATTTCTAATTCAAGAACGGGTTTTTGCACGGGTTTTCATCGGCTTGCGCACCGTTGCCAACGCTAGGTGTCTCAGCCATTTCGGATTCGCGCCGCGTTGCGGAGAATTGCGCGATTTTGCACCAAAAAATTTTCAGACCGTAGAAAAAGACCGTGAATGTTTTTTCGCGCGCGCGGAAAGGGTCATTGGTAGTGTCCTAATTTAAAATGAAGATTTCAGAAGGCGACCGGCAGACTCGCTTTTTCAAAGAAGTTGGAAAATTTCAAAGCTGCAATTGCGCTGCATCTGGCGTATTACAATTTCGTGAAAGTCCACGGCTCACTTCGTTGCACGCCAGCAATGGAAGCAGAAATTGAAAAGAGTGCATGGACGGTGTCGAATCTGATTGATGCCTGATTTAATTAAAACGCTACAGGAAGCGATAAAAGAGACGCGCAGATGCGATTCCAGGCACGTTGAGTCTGTTCCGGTAGTGGAACAATTTGAAGGCCAAACAGCGTGGCAAGGAACGGTTGAGGTTTTCGATTTGATTGGACACCCGCAAGCAAAACGAGCGTACGCGTGGAGCTATCGTGAGGGCGACAAGATCAAGTCCGTGACCATACTGGAAATTCCGCCAGTAGATTCGCCGCAGAGCGCCGTCAAAGTAGCGATTGCGGCAAAGGCTAGGGCGAAATGAGAAAGTCCATCTGGCGGCTTATTGTCGGCGTAATTCTTCTCGCTGGGGTCGCCAATTCTTTGCAAAAGCTACCAATTATCGACCCTCCCGTCCGCGTTTGGTATTTGATCTTTAATCTTCTCTTTGCCGCCATCGGCGTGTGGTTGGCAGTCAGTTATTTTCGCCGCTCAAATTAGGACACTACCGGGTCATTGAACCCTTTCAAAATTTCGTGAAAATGCACGAATGCTGCTGAAATCCGCGCTTATTAGCGCGCGAGACGCCATAGAAAGGCCGAAATTTGTGCCAGAAGCAATCGCGCTACATCCTGGCACCAACATTATCGCCGGCGACACGTCATCCTTACATCAGCGGTTCTGACAGCTGCAGCCCGAACGCTGCTCTGTTTTTAAAATCGCAGCTAGCGGAGAGATCTCGAATGAAACATTTTTTCTGTGCTGCACTTATTGGCGCCGCGTTCTTCGCGACCGGTTCGCTTGGGCGTGCGGAAGACGACGTAAAAAACTCAATGGCTGATACCGAAAGAGGTCCAAAACTCGATCCTGGCAATGCGGAAGCCAAAAGCCGTAAAGCGCGGTTAGAAGCGCAGCCATCCCCGACGTTCGCTATAACGGATGTGAAGGCCACTAAAACGCCCGACCCCGACGCGGAGACAAATCTGACGCTGCGGATCGGCATAAAAAAACAGCCGAACGCCACAATTGATCCCAGCAAAGTGAAGATCCAAGTGTTCCTTTACGACACAGTGGGTGACACAGATATTAGGCTGACCGACGCTAGCGTGAATTACGAATGGCTGACGCCTAAGCACGATTGGACAGATACAAATCCCGCGATTCTCTCGGTGAATTATCTGCGCCGAAAACGCAAAACGGTTCCACCTCGGCGGGTAGAAGGCGGTGAGCGCAAGTATCTCGGTTACAGAGTGCTCGTTTATTACGACGATAAGTTGCAGGCCATTCATGCCGGGCCCGAACGACTGTTGCAGCTTTTTCCTCCTCCCGAGAATATGTTGACACGGAGCGCGGCCGCGCCGCGAAATCAGCCTTCCCGCGCCGCGCATTTGCCATTCGATTCGTCAGACCCGCGTCTCCTCGAGCCTCCGCTTCCAGAATTCGACCCGGAACCGACTCCGATTCCAGGTTTATCGCCACCCGGCAACTAGATTTTCGCGCGCTGGATCGGCCCACCGACGTCCAACATTATCGTTTAGCTCCGGAGCGACTCCCCGACAATTGGCTCCTGTTGTTAATCGTCACCGTCCTCGTCGTCAAAGGGCGGAGTGATGCCCGTGTAGTCGCCGATCACGTATGCGCTGTATGGCCCATTCATGCCTTGGGAGACGTTCTGGGTGCCGAAACCTGGTTGGTTAATATTACCGTAGCTGGCGACAA
>DATMPQ010000104.1:0-8773 GCA_035567015.1 Chthoniobacterales bacterium
CCCGCGATCTCACTGAACGTCCGCAATTGTCGGGTTTATGTCCTCACGCCACGCCTCGTGCGTTTGTTAGTTTCCGCGTCAATAAAACAGCTACGGCAGTAATGACGCGGCTGCAAAACCTAACCAAACCCATGGAGAAACCAATGATAAAAAACGTGCTAAATAAACTTGGAATCCTTCGCATTGCTTTTGTGGCGAGCGTTGGATTTCCTTTAATTTTCGCATCAAACGCATTCGCTCAGTTGCCGGCTCCGGCAGCTCCGGCACCAGCCGGCGAAGCCACCGCCGAGCGCGTCATCGTGACCGGTTCGAATATTCCGACGGCGGAAGAGACCGGTCCGAATCCGGTGGACACGTATCGGCCACAGGACATCGAGAAACTGGGCATCCGCACCGCAACGGACCTGACAACTTTTCTGCCACAGGAGGCAGGCGGAACGATCAACCAGAACATCGCCAATGGCGGTGACGGCACTGTGCGGATCAGCTTGCGCGGTCTGCTCCCGAAAGAGACTTTGATCCTCATAGATGGCAAGCGTCTTGCGACGAGTGCACTGACCGGCGGCTACGACATCCAGCTCATTCCGTTCTCGATTGTCGATCACCTCGAAATCCTGAAGGATGGCGCCTCAGCTATCTATGGCGCCGACGCGGTGGCTGGTGTGGTCAACTACTTTTTGGTCCACAAGTTCCGTGGGCTTGAGATCGGGGGCAGTTACGGGAACACAAACCTCGGAGCATCCAACGACATGGGTGAGTGGGAGGCATGGATCAAAGCCGGCACCGGAGATGACAAGACCGACATTGTGGTCGTCGCTGATTTCTATCAGCGTACCGGCGGCCTCTTCAGCGCCGACCGCAACCTTTCGAGCAACGGGAATTTCATCCCGTTTGGAGGATTTGACGCCCGAAGTGGGAACGAACCTGGTCGCGTTGGAAGCTTCCGCTTGCTCCCGAAATTGTTTTTCAGCGCGAACTCGCCACCGCCGCACTCGGCTCCAAACGCTGCGACTTCCCCATTCTATATCTTGCCCACAGCGCTTGGTTTTGCGGCCAACGGGCCCGGCTCAGGGGTTGATGGGAATTTTATTGGCTTTAACTTCGCAGCTATCACGCCAGCCCTTCCGCCGGCGGATCGGCAAACGTTCTACGGTTCCTTCACCCGCGACCTGTGCGACAAATACCTGGTGGTGTTTGGAGACTTTAAATATGTGCGTTCGTTTTTCGATGCATCCCTGGCGCCTGCCCCGTTCACGCCCGACCCGTTCCACGTTCGCGGTAATGGTGATCTGGGCCCGAACTTCAGTCCAGCCGGCATTAGTGTGCCAATCCAGAATCCGTTTAATCCGTTCACGGTCGCGAACGCAACTTTGGATATTAACGGAGTCCCGGTCCCAATGACTACGGGGGTTCGTTACCGCTCCCTTAACGAAACCGGACCCAGACATGAACAGGACACTTACATTGATACGCTCTTCGATATCGGGCTCAAAGGTGAGATGGGAGAATTTGGCGATTATTTCAAGAATTGGGACTGGGAGCTCGGTTTCCGTTACTCCCGGAACGATGCGACGGACCTATCCATAGGCGAGGTCAGCCAGCCTGGGCTGCGTGATGCGCTGCTGGATACGAACCCGGCCACGGCGTTTAATGCGTTCCTCGGCCAAGCGGGTAATAACACGGCGGCAGCCAGAAACAGGGTTTTTGTCAACCTGCATAACACTGGCGCCTTCGAGTTGCCTCTCTGGTATGGCAAGATTGACGGTGAACTGTTCAATCTTCCCGCCGGACCGGTCGGCTTTGCGCTCGGCGGTGAGTACCATGGGGAAAGGTGGGACCGGTATCCTGACTCGCTGAATACGACATTTCAAACGATTGGCTCGACGGATTTGGAAGGCTCAAAGGTGAACCGCGATGTTAAGTCCATCTACGAGGAAGTGCGGGTCCCGATCACCAGTCCCACATGGAATTTCCCCGGCTTCTACAGCTTTGAGATTGATTTTGCCGAGCGCGAGGAATGGTACAACAACAATACCTCTTCAACTTTAGCCATTCCCGCGGCACACACCAGCTACAATACGCAGAAACCGAAGGTGTCCGTTCGCTGGGAGCCGCTTGATCCCAAATGGATCGGGGCGCTGACCTTGCGTGGCAGTTACACCGAAGCGTTTCATGCGCCGACGGTGCAGGAGCTTTCGCCTGCAGGCATCGAGAGCTTTCCGTCGGTGATCGATCCATTTTCACGACTCACCGAGAAACAGGTCCAGGAAAATCTTCCCGGAAATCCCTTCTTACATCCCGAGGTCGCCTATGAATATAGCGCTGGCGTGATTTACAGTCCCAAATGGATCAAAGGCCTGACGGTGAGTCTGGACTATTTTCATATTGATATGCGAGATCTTGTGTCGTCCCTCGGCGCGCAATTCATCATCTCGCATAATCTTCCCGGCTTGGTTACTCGGTCGGCTCCGCCTCCGGGTACTCCACCCCTCCCAAATGGCCAACCCGATCGGGGCGCAATCACGTTCGTCCTAGATCCCAACGAAAATCTTGCTGGGGCGATTTTCGAAGGTTTCGACTACGAGGCGATCTATATTCTGGAGTCTACGATGTTTGGGGGCGGAGATTGGGGCAGACTGACGGCCACGGTCAACGGCACCTGGTTGGCCCGGGCTAACCTTCAAACTATGCCCGATACAAAGCGGTTCAATATCGCAGGCGACTTCTTACCGTCAGCATTCAGCCTGACTAGCTCGCTGCCGCGGAATCGGGCAAATTTCAGTCTGTTCTGGGACGGCCCGGCTGACTCAGGGCTGGCCGGTTTCGATATTGGCGCGGTGGTCCACTGGATCGCCCAATATGAAGATGACAATATCTCGCTGGTGGGTGGCAAGTCACAAACGCCGAGAACTGATCCTGCAACTGGCCTGGAGGGTAAGAAGGCGCGGAAAGTCGCGGCGTTCACTACGCTTGACCTGATCGCATCGTACACGTTCAACTTGCCGCCGCCGGCTCCAGCCGAAGTGCCTGGGTTTTCCAAGGATGGCGGTAAAAACGTGAGGATGAAGGATGGCAAAGACAAAAACATCATGCCGGTTTCCACCGCCGAGTACAATCCCTGTGGATGGCGCGCGTGGCTGAATAACACCACGATTACGCTTGGACTACAGAACGTGACCGACGAAGATCCGCCGTTCGTGGCCGGCGCCTTCGAGAACGGTTACGACGAATCGCTTGATACGATCAAAGGGCGGTTCTATTACGCCCAGATAAAGAAGAGGTTCTAAAGCGCAGGGCGGCACAGATTCACAGCGGCCGGGCTTGGAAACAGGCCGGCCGTTTGCTTTTGGCTTTAGTGAACGTGCGTCTGATGCGACGTGGGATGACGCTTTTCAGAGCGATGTGGCTACTCGAGTCCGCCCCGTGAGGAAAGGCCGATGTTCTAGCCGTTCACCCTGCGGGGGACGCGGGCGTTTCGCACAGCGAAACGGCTACAGATTAAACCCGATCGTACCAGAGAGCAATGGAGCAGGGGTCACGCGCATTTTGAGAATTTTCAGCCCCGCGCGAAAGAACCTACACTCTACATACACTCAATTCTTCCCTCGCGTCGTAGATGTAGAGGTAGATACCTCCCTCTTTATATAATTTTTTATTAATTACTACGACCTACCTACACTCTACACTGTTGACGGCCTTGGGCTTTCGGCCTGTGCGTGCGTGGGCTAATTGTCCGATTTCTGAAGTCGGAAGAGGTGCAAAAACGGGAGAATTACGTCGCGAACTTCCATGTTTGTTTGAAGCGCGGACGACGATTCGAATAAGTCGCGAGCAGCGCCTTCGAACGGAAGAGGCGCGCGCCTTCCGTTAAAAAACAAGCGCGGAGTTCTGGCGTAAAGAATGAGCTTCCGTCGAGGCGCGGATTAAAATCGAGAAGCAGGCGGCCCTCCGGTTTCAAAAATCGCGTGCGAATGTCGTTGATGAAAAACTTCCAGTCGGCTGGTGTCCACTCGTTCAAGTTATTGCTCCCGAGACGGTCTGCTCGGTGAAAGCAGACGCGATGCGCGGTGACGAGGTCGAATTTTTCTCCCAAATCGGG
The DNA here is from genome assembly GCA_035567015.1 of Chthoniobacterales bacterium. GTDB lineage: Bacteria > Verrucomicrobiota > Verrucomicrobiia > Chthoniobacterales > UBA10450 > AV133. The sequence continues at coordinate 4,100 of DATMPQ010000104.1, forward strand.
GAGGGGAATTCCGGGATCGATGCGCGAGATGGTGCGGCGCACATTTAACAATGCCGTGGTCCCGTGGAAGAGCGGCTCGTCAGGAGTGTCCAGCCCCAAACCCTCGTGACCCAAAGACTGGCAGAGATAGAGAAAGTAGCCCGCGCCGCAACCCAGATCGAGAATGCGCAGCGGCGGGCTGCGATCGAGCCAAAGATCCTGCGCTCGTTCGACGTTGATTGTCATCCAGTAGGCGGCGTCATCGAACCGGTTAATCGCATCCGGGCGGGGTGGATAAAGTTTGTGCAGTTGTCTCCACGCCGCAGGATCGAGCCGATCGAGAAATCGCTGCGCATTCAACGGGTGAGTCCGGCGGCAAACGTGTTCCCGAAAACTCTGGAGCACGTCGAAGGAAAACAGTTTCTCGATTTTGCGCGAAAGTTTCATGGGCGAAACACTCTGGCTTTCTGAGACGGTTGTTGTTGAGTTCGAACGGTGCAAGTCGATTCATTTCGGGCGAGCTGTGCGACCGGTCGGCCGTGTCGTGGATCAACTGGCACAATGCAAAGGGTCGGGTCCATGGTAGCCCGAGAGAAGGAGGGGATCGTTTTCATTGCAATGAATCCTTTATTTATCGGTAATTATCACAATCATAAAAGCACCCGGCCGTTTGCTTTTTCGTTCTAAGGAAGACAGCCGTCTCGGCTGCCACGGCTGACGGGCTTCCAGCCTGTCGACTATCCCGCGGACAGGCGAGACGCCGTGCTGGGCGGTCGTTCATAAAGATTTTCGCACTTCGGCGCGATCCAAAGCCGGCGAACAAGGGGTCACTTTGTACGGAGGCGCTACAAAATGAACGTGCGGCTGAGCCGGGGCACGCCATATTATGCGCGCGCTTGTCTTCCACACACTCGTGAAGATGAAAAGGAAGAAAACCTACGGAGATTGGTTCTACGGGTTTCTTCTCATTGGCATCATTTTTATCGCCTACGCACGAGTGTGGCATGCTGGATTCATTTGGGACGACGAATCGCATTTGACGCAGAACCCGTGTATCGTCGGACCGCTCGGATTGAAGGATATCTGGACGAGCACCCGGGCGGTCTATTATCCGCTGGTGCTCACTACCTTTTGGACTCTGCACAAGTTCGTCGGGTTAAATCCGTCGCCATACCACATTCTCAATGTGCTCCTGCACGCGGCCTCGGCGGTTTTGCTCTGGCGCATACTGCGACAACTCGACGTTCGTGGGGCGTGGTTGGGAGCAGCGCTCTGGGCATTGCATCCGGTAATGGTGCAGTCGGTCGCCTGGGTGACGGAGTTAAAAAATACCCAGTCGTGCCTGTTTTATCTCTTATCGATCTTCTGGTTTTTGAAAGTGGACGCGGAAGGAACGGGCGAGCGCCTGCGCTGGTGGCGATTTGGTTGGGCGCTTCTGTTTTTTGTCATGGCGATCGCGAGCAAGCCTTCCACTGTGATGCTACCCGGCGTGCTCGCGCTCTGTATCTGGTGGCGCAGAGGCCAAATCCAATCGCGTAACCTCATGACCCTAATTCCGTTCGTCCTGATTTCTGCGCTGGCGAGTGTTTGGACGATTTGGGAACAGAAATTCCACGCGCGCGCGAGCGGTCCGGAGTGGACGCAAACATGGCCAGAACGACTCATCATCGCTGGGCGCGCGATGTGGTTTTATCTCGGCAAACTGATCTGGCCCCATCCGCTCATTTTCATCTATCCGCGATGGGAGCTTAACTCCTCACAACTCACGGCTTATTTTCCGCTTCTGCTAGCGTTGGCTGCTCTGGTTGGCTTGTGGCTAGTTCGAGGGAAATGGACGCGTCCCGTATCGTTTGTCGCTGCATACTTTGTGATTTCGCTATTTCCCGTCCTGGGCTTTTTCAGCGTTTATTTTTTCCGCTATTCGTTTGTGAGCGACCATTTCCAGTACCTCGCTAGCATGGGGCCGCTTGCCTTAGCTGGAGCCGGCATTACCGAGGGCATCGCGGCCACACGATGGAAGCGGTTTCTTCAACCCGGAGTATCTGGAATACTCTTGCTCGCGCTTGGCGCTGTGACTTTGCAGCAGAGCCTCGTCTACACCGATCTTATAACTCTTTACCAGGACACGCTAAGAAAGAATCCTGCCTGCTGGATGGCGCATTACAATTTGGGTATCGCTTTGCATGATCGCGGGCAGAATGACCAATCGATTGCCCATTATCGCCAAGCCGCAGCCATACGGCCTGAGTACGTCGAAGCGCACTATAATCTCGCGCGTCTTCTCGTTGAGAAAGGTGAATTTGAGGACGCGATCGCCCATTACGAACAAGCGCTGACGATAAATCCCGACGATGCGGAAGCCCACAACAACCTCGGCAGCACGCTTTTTCAAATCGGGCGAGTGGACGAGGCGATTGTTCACTTTCAAAAGGCCTTGGCGATTCAGCCTGATTACGCCGATGCATCCTGCAATCTGGCGAACGCGCTTCTTTCCAAGGGTGATATGGACGGTGCAATCGTCCATTACACGGCGTGCCTAGCTCTGTCGCCGAATCAGGCCGATGTTCAATACAATTTAGCGAGCGCCCTTTTTCGAAAAGGCCGAACGGATGAGGCAATCGTTCATTACCAGAAGACACTTGAATTGCAGCCTGGCAACGCAAATGCCCATGCAAACCTGGGAAGCGCGCTTCTTGAGAAAGGCCGTCCGCAAGATGCAATCGCTCAGTACAGAGAGGCTCTCGCTGTTGCGCCGGAAAACATAGCCGCGCAAAGCAATCTCGCCTGGCTGTTGGCGACCAGTTCAGACCCATCGCTTAGAAATGGGTCGGAGGCGGTCTTGTTGGCTGAAACGGCCAGCCGTCTGTCCGGTGGAAATCGGCCGCTTATTCTACGCATACTTGCCGCGGCTTATGCAGAAACTGGCCGCTTTGCCGATGCAATCGAAACCGCTCAACAAGCGCTGCGATTAGCTGGTACCGGAGACAACACGATTTTGGTTAACGCGCTTCGAAAAGAAATCGCGCTCTACCAGTCCGGACTTCCTTATCACAAGGAACGGGGATAACGATGTCGAACGGAATCACCGAATGGCCTTTTGGTTCACGGTGGCGCGCCTGGCTCTTCGTTCTAATCTTGGCCGCGACGACGATTTTCGCCTACCGCCCCGCATGGCATGGCGGCTTCCTTTGGGATGATGATGCTTATGTGACAAATAACGAACTACTGACCGCGCCCAATGGCCTGCACCGGATTTGGTTTTCGCTCGATGCCCCGTCACAATATTTCCCGCTGGTTTATACCACCTTTCGCATTGAGCACGCGCTTTGGGGCCTTAACCCGTCCGGCTATCATTGGGTTAACATTCTTCTTCATGTCGCGAACGCTCTGCTGGTGTGGCGCCTCCTGGCGCGTTTGAACGTCCCGGGCGCGTGGCTGGCGGGAGCGATTTTCGCACTGCACCCAGTGCAGGTGGAATCCGTCGCGTGGATCACGGAACGGAAAAATGTACTCATGGGATTTTTCTTCTTGCTCACGCTGCTCGCCTGGGTCGTCTTTGTCGACGAGCGGACCAAGCGGCCATGGCGCTTCTACGGGCTGGCACTGGTCCTTTATGGGCTCGCGCTTTCTGCCAAATCGACGGCATGTACCTTACCGGCCGCGTTGCTCTTGATTTTGTGGCTGCAAAACAAGCAGATCAACTGGCGAAGAATTTTTCAGACCGTCCCATTTTTCCTTTTTGGTTTGGGAATGGGCTTGGTCGCGGTCTGGTGGGAACGCTACCATCAAGGCACGCGCGGGGCACTCTTTGCGCTGGGTCCGATCGAGCGCATTCTCATCGCCAGCCGCGCCGTTTGGTTCTATCTGGGCAAACTGATCTGGCCCTCGACTCTGACGTTTATTTATCCGCGATGGACGATCTCGCCGACTCACCTTCTGGACTATGTATGGTTGTTGGCGGCAGTTGGATTATGCGCAGCGATCTGTTTCGCGAGACGCTATGTCGGGCGAGGTGTGGAGGTCGCGACGGTGTTCTTTGTGGCAACACTCAGTCCAGTATTGGGTTTGATCATGCTCTACACATTTCGCTACACTTTTGTGGCGGATCATTACCAATATTTGGCGAGCATCGGACCAATTGCGCTGGTTTCGGCAGGTGTGGCAAGTCTGGCTGGCGCTTTCGAAAGAAGCCGTCTTTTGATCTTTGGCACGGCGGTCGCCATGGTTGCGACCCTGGCGGTGCTGACCTGGCAGCAAAGCGCGATGTATGCTGACATCGAAGCGCTCTGGCGGACGACCCTGGCAAGAAACGCCGCTTGCTGGATGGCTCACAATAATTTGGGCATCGTACTCTCACAGAAAGGGGAAATTGACGAGGCAATCACTCATTACCGGACAACCTTGGAAATGCAGCCAGATTTTTCGGACGCGAATTACAATCTTGGCAACGCTTTGCTGCAGAAAGGGGAAATCGACGAGGCGATCCTTCACTGTCAAAAGGCAGTAATGGTTCAGCCGTTTGATCCTGACGCCCAGGTTGCTCTCGGCAACGCTCTTTTCCAAAAGGGACTAGTGGACGACGCGATCGTTCATTATGAAAAAGCGCTGGCGCTGCGGCCCTATTATGTCATTGCTCACTACAGTCTCAGCACTGCCCTGCTCCGGAAAGGCGAACCAGACGCAGCAATCTCCCAT
>DATMPQ010000105.1:0-2857 GCA_035567015.1 Chthoniobacterales bacterium
CGATTCAATTTCCTTGACGAGATGGGAAGAGGCATCGGCCACGACAAATTCGGTTTGATTTTCGATGGCGATCAGTTCCGCGAGCTGTCCCTCGCGCACGAGAACGCCGTTCGCGAGAATGGCGACGCGGTCGCAGATTTCCTGGACTTGCGCCAGCAAATGTGACGAGAGCAAGACGGTGATTCCGCTCCGTTTAAGATCGACAATCAAGTTCCGAATTTCGCTGGAGCCGGCGGGATCGACGCCGGCGGTCGGCTCGTCGAGCAGGATCAGTTTCGGTTCGTTGATCAACGCTTGCGCGAGCCCGACGCGCTGAAGCATGCCTTTTGAATATGTGCCCAAGCGGCGATCGCGTGCATTGGTTAGGCCGACCAGTTCCAGCAATTCGCTGATCCGCTTTTTCAATCGGGCGCCGCTGAGTCCGCAGAGCCTGCCGAAAAAACGCAGAGTCTCTTCGCCTGTAAGATATTTGTAGAAGTATGGATTCTCCGGCAGAAACCCGACGGCTTTACGGCTCTCGACCATTCGGCTGTCGCAGCCGAAAATTTCCGTGTGGCCGCGCGTGGGCGAAACGAGACCGAGAATGATTTTGAGCGTCGTGCTCTTGCCGGAACCGTTCGGGCCGAGCAGTCCATAAACTTCGCCGGCTTGGATGCGAAGATCGAGATCGCGCACCGCTACGATCGGTTGTCGATGGAACGGGACGGGAAAAACCTTGGTCAGTCCGCTGACCGCGACCGCCGCATCAATCATGGCGAATTTCAAAGCCGTGCGCAGTCACAGGCGCCAGTAGCGCAGTTTCTGTCTGCTTGCGGATATGGGCGCGGAGCTCGCTTTGGATGATGGCAGCGAGAAAAGCGCGCACTTCGTCGTCCTCGCCACTGATCTGGAGTTCAACCCGGCCATCGGGCAAGTTGCGCACCCAGCCGGTGAGCTCGAAACCTTTGGCGATGTGTCGAATCGACCAACGAAAGCCGACGCCTTGCACATTGCCCTCGTAAAAAACCTGGATCGACATCATCGCCAAATTGCCGCAAAGAAAATAGACCACGGATTAGACGGATTTAACACGGATAGAAAAATGGCGCATCCCAAAACTCTAAATCGAAATGACGAAACTCGAATAACGAAAAGGAAATGCCGCGCAAAACACGCGTCGGCATTCGTCCCTGCTTATTCTAGTTGCCGGATGGTGATAGACCTGGAATCGGAGTCGGTTCCGGGTTGAATTCTGGAAGCGACTCTTGCGGCTCGATGAGACGCGGGTCTGACGAATCGAATGGAAAGCGCGCGGCTCGGGACGGATGAGGTGGCGGCGCAGTCGCGGCGGCAACAAGTGCGGGAGGCGCCGGCCCGATATCGTCACTCGCGACGTATCCTTGCTCGCCGGTGGTCAATTTCACTTTGCAATAACCGAACGAGGGGCGAATCAGCGTCATCAGTCTATCTTTTTGCAGTTTCATATCTGGGCCGTTGCCCTGCTGCGGACCATAGCGATAGAATGGAGCGGAATCCGTGATAACGGCGTAGAATTTTCCACCGTTCGGGGCCGTCGCCTGACTCGGATTGGATTCGGCGCATCCGGCCAGCGCGACCGCGGTCGCGATCGATGCATGCAGAAGAAGGAAGATCTCTCTTTTCCGTTCTACGTTCACGAAAGCTTCCCCGAAGCTTAAACCATTCCCCCATTTCTCCGCGCGCGTTACTTGTAAGAATAGACCAGACAGAAGCTGCTGGCCGCGCCTTCGACCAGATCAACTGAAACGAAGTACTGGCCGCTATTCGTGGGTGAGAACCCAGCGGCGGCTTTTTCGCCCGCATTGTAGTTTTCGGTCGTGACCTGCTTTCCGCTCTCGTCATAAAGGGCGACCGCGATCTTTTTCGCCGGTTCGATCGCGCCGACCGAAAACCAATACTGGTTTCCGGCGTACAAATTTACGGCGATAAGGGCGAGCTCATGCGGCGTGATCGTCCCGCACCAATGACCGTCGCGCATTTTGAATCCATCGTTTGTAAATGCACCGGCGAGATCGAGCGCGGTTTTGCGCGCTTGCACTTCGCGGTCCGTCTCTGCGCCCGAGAGGCTGGCGGCGAACATGAACATCGACAATAAGATTGGCAAGCGGCGTTTCATCTTGCATCCGTCTTGTTCTGAATTGCCTCCATCACTTTGCCCATCGCTTCGTTCACTTTTCGCACCTCATCGATGCTGGGGGCTTTGCTCGCCGGGAAAGAGACGAGCTTCTCGATGCCGATGAGTTGCTCATTCACATCTTTGACGAGCGGTTCAGCGCGAAGTCCGGGCGAGATGTCGTTGATTTTCGAATGGATGAAGCTGACCAGCGCCGGTTGCCGCAAAACTTTTGCGCTGCGCTCATCATAATTTTGCATGATGGCCGCGCTGACCACCTGCGTGCCACGAATCCAGCCGCCCACGCTGACGAGGATGACCAGGTCCTGGTCGCTGTGCGTTTGCATGGACGATTTTACTTCGTTTTGCGTCGCTTCCAGTTCTTCCTGTAAAACATCCCAATCGTCGTTCTCGGCAAATTCGTTGATGCTGTTGCCGCGGCTGAGCAGGTTCTCGCTTACCCCGAGCGCTTTGGCGAGTTTGATGATGTCCGAGCCGATGTTCTTCACCTGCTGGCTATCCTTGGCTTCGACGGCAATGAAGCCGTCAGCGATCAAGCCGCCGAGGTTGAGCGCAATCTGCGCCCGGTTGCGGTAGGTCATCGGGATGGGGCCGCGATATTGGCCCGTCCAATTTGGCTTGCCCGGTTTTTCGAGCGCGGCAAAAAGCTCGCCCGGCGTGGGAATGCTGATCGAATCGCTGCGGACCGCTTTGGTGAGCTGATCG
>DATMPQ010000106.1:0-3031 GCA_035567015.1 Chthoniobacterales bacterium
TCGGAAAGTTCTTGGCGTCATCGCGCTCACCGACATCGTCAAGGGAGGAATGAAAGAGCGGTTCGATCATCTGCGGGCTATGGGCATTCGCACCATGATGATCACCGGCGATAACCCGCTGACGGCGGCAGCCATCGCCCGGCAGGCCGGGGTCGACGACTTTCTCGCCGAAGCCAAACCCGAAGATAAGATGGCGCTGATCAAACGCGAGCAGGCTAAGGGTAAGCTGGTCGCCATGACTGGCGATGGGACCAACGATGCCCCCGCGCTGGCGCAAGCGGATGTGGGAGTGGCTATGAACACCGGCACGCAGGCCGCCAAGGAAGCCGGCAACATGGTGGACCTCGACTCCAACCCGACAAAGCTCATCGAAATCGTCGAGATCGGCAAGCAACTGCTGATTACTCGCGGTGCGCTAACCACGTTCTCGGTCGCTAACGACGTGGCCAAGTACTTTGCGATTATTCCCGCGATGTTTGCTGGAGCCTTCCCCGTGTTAGGTGTCCTGAACGTGATGCACCTTCGCACGCCCGAATCGGCCATCCTCTCCGCGGTGATTTTCAACGCGCTGATTATCATCGCTCTGATACCCCTCGCGCTTCGTGGTGTTCGCTATCGCCCGTTGGGCGCAGCAGCACTGCTCCAACGCAATCTGCTGATTTACGGAGTAGGCGGAATTATTGCGCCATTTATCGGCATCAAGCTCATCGATGTTGTTTTGCCATACCTGGGTTTGGCCTAAGGAGTTCCACAATGAAAAGAAATTTCCTTATAGCTGTACGGTTTACGCTGGCGACCACCGTGATGTTTGGCTTGTTGTACCCGCTCGGTATCACAGGTTTGGCTCAGATCCTATTTCATGACCGAGCCAACGGTCAGTTAATCGAGAAGAATGGAAAACTAATTGGTTCGCGGATCATCGGACAGTCCTTCACCGGGCCAGGCTATTTTCATTCACGGCCGTCCAACGCTGGGACGGGTTACGATGCAACCGCAAGCAGCGGCTCCAATCTGGCTCCTACGAACAAGGTCCTAATTGACAGAGTAAAGGGTGACGTTCAAAAAGCCCAAGCGGAAGCTCCTTCGGCGCCTATTCCTGTGGACTTGGTCACATCTTCAGGATCGGGGTTGGATCCCGACATTTCGCCGGCCTCGGCCGAGTTTCAGATTCCACGCGTTGCGCGCGAAAGGCATATGACTCCAGACGCGCTTCGCTCTTTGGTACGGCAACACACGCTTGGACGGCAGTGGGGTTTCTTAGGCGAACCTCGCGTAAATGTTTTGGAATTGAATTTGGATCTGGACGGCTCTCATCCGCTTTGAGGAAATTTACGGCTTGCGAGGCCGCGATGGGCCTTTAGGGGATGCGGGGCTGGGACGTAGAAACCTGTACCCAAACCAGGGCTCGCTAAAGATGTAGCGAGGGTGCGCTGGATCCTTCTCGATTTTCTTCCGGAGTTGCATTATCAACACACGGAGGTTTTCTTTTTTTTCGGGATGACCCGATCCCCAAACGATCTTTGAAAGCGTTTCATGCGTCAGTGGTTTCCCTTCGTGTTGTACGAGAATGCGCAAGACCGCAAATTCTTTGGGACTGAGGTACACTCTCTTGCCGCGAACCGTAACCAGCCGCATTCCAAAGTCAACGCTCAATTCCGAGGTGTCAAGTTTCGACAGCGGTCCGTCTCCAGAACATCGCCTAAGTGCTGCTCGAATGCGGGCCAGCAGTTCGCTGACTCCAAATGGTTTTACAACGTAATCGTCTGCTCCTGAATCAAAAGCAACAACCTTGTCTTGTTCCTCATCTCGGACCGTTACCATGATGATCGGGCCACCGAACGACATTCGAATCTTGCTGCAGGCTTCGAAACCGGTCATGCCCGGCATATTCACGTCCAACAGAATCAGGTCTGGATGCTCTCGAACGACTGCGGTAATAGCCTCATCGCCGTTCTTGGCTTCGACGACATCGTAGCCGTTACTGGAAAGAGTGGCTTGCAGCACACGACGAATCTGCGGTTCGTCGTCAACCACGAGAATGCTAGCTTTGTTCATTGGCCTTCTGGTTTTTCTCTCCCCCTGTGGGCAACCTTCCGGTCAGTGTCGCGGAACCGATCTCACGACCTAGCAGGATCGATGCTGCCAACTCTGCACGGCGCTTCCAATAGGAGCCATATCAGGCTGACCTGTTGAGAGTGCAGAGTCTGTGGGGAATACTCATCGCGATTCGAAGAATCATCACGACAGAATGGTTTGAGCGACACCTTCACGCCCTAACAACAGACACCTATCGTAGGAAAAAGACTCTGAGGAAATCCGGCACGTTTTATTGGGAAAGTATAAGGCGAAAACCTCAGCACCACGGTTATGACTCCTTACCTGAGGCTAATTTTCTTAACAAATTCCTGATGAAATCCTCCGGACTTCTCAGGACCTTCACCCCTATCATCAGTGAAACTGCGGCGAAGGAATGCACTAGACACTATTATCGTGCTCCGCATCTGATCCGACTCTGGAGGAAACACCAATGAGAATGAGATCGATTACTCGGTTAGTCACAGCACTGGCAGTTATGTTCGCGGTCGCCACCCTGTGTCCCGCGCAGGACGTCAAGTCGGCCGACATGGGCAAGGGGGCGGCGTTCAGTGGCAAGAAGATCCAGATGAAGGACAAGGGAGAAGTCGCTTACCTCCTGTCTTTCACGGCGGGGAAAGAGTTCGAGGCCACCACGGACGGCGTGAAGAATACCGACGTGCACCTTTTCGTCTACGACTCCTCCGGCGCGGAAGTCGCTAAGGACGACTCGCCTGGACCGAAGTGTTCGGTTAAAGTCACGCCGGAGAAGGACGGGCAGTACAAGTTCGTCATCAAGAACGCCGGCGGGGCCAACACGGTGACCTTCAATGTAAAGGTCGCCAAATGATGACTCGCCGCTTGTCAAAAAGACACTAGGATTCGCGCCAAATGGCTTTCGAAAGCTGCGGACTATCGTCATAACGGCGATCCCTAAGCCGAGATCCGCAAGATTGCC
>DATMPQ010000107.1:0-4943 GCA_035567015.1 Chthoniobacterales bacterium
AGGTTTTCCAGAGGAAGGACGGCAATCGATTTTTCTGGCAACGGCGTCAGTGCGGACGCTGATGGCGCGACGTTCCTCGCGGAGGCCGACGTTATTTCTCGACGATTTAGCCCGATTACAAACAACGCTGCCGCGACAATCGCCACGACTGCGATCAAGGCGGCGATCTTGTAAACACCGATACCATGAGACAACTTGCGGCGGCAGGATTCCAGGGCTTCCATCAACTCCCGAGCTGACGCGGGCCGCCGAGCGGGATCGACGGCAAGCGTGCAGCGCAGCAGCTTTATTATTGGTTCAGGAACTTTCCTCGCGACCAACTGCTCGACTGGCAGATCGTCGCGGGTTTGACGATCGCGAATCTCTTCGATCGTGCTGCCAGAGTGTGGTGCCAGTCCGGTGAGCGCGAACCAGAGCGTCGCCCCGAGCGAATAAATGTCCGAGCGCGCATCGACCGGACCGCTTCCAAATTGCTCAGGGCTCGCGAAATTCGGCGTACCGACAAATTCTCCGTGCGTTAGGTCCGTTTCTCCTCCGGCATCCGCGATCGCCTTGGCAAGGCCGAAGTCGATGACTTTCACTTCGAGCTCCGCCGTGTCAGTGTCACCCCGCGTCAACATGATATTGCCCGGTTTCAGGTCGCGATGGATCAAACCGTGGGCTGCCGCAGCCATCAATGCCCGCGTGATTTGGATCGCAATTTCCAGAGCCGATTTTGCATTGAGCGGACCATCTCTCCGCACGCGGGCCTCCAGAGTTTCGCCCTCGACTACCTCCATCGCGTAATAGCAGTGACTGGCATCCGGCGAAGCGCCGAACTGGAACACGGCGGCCACATTCGGATGCCGCAGGGCAGCTGCGGCGCGGGCTTCACGCAAAAAGCGTTCGCGCATCGCTTGTGAGCTGCGCGCGGTCGCGGGCACCTCGATCACTTTCAGGGCCACCCTCCGATGCAAAACCTTGTCCATGGCGAGATAGGTCACCCCCATGGCCCCGTGACCGAGTTCCCAGTAAAAACCGTCTGGGCGTTGCTCGACCTCAAAGTCGCCGAAGACCAACGAAGCCGGAGGCGCTGTCGCTGCTTCCGCCGGTTCGTCAAACGCTATCCGCACCAGACAAGGCAGGCATTCGCTGTTCACGGTCAACGGCCGGCCGCACGTCGAGCAAAGACCGGCGGATTCTGGCAATATTTTCATGGTGCGCCCTATTCTCCCGCTAGCACCCGAAACAACCAATGCAACTCTTCATCCACCTCGGCTTCCGTGTCCACCGTTCGGCGAACCTCTGCGCGCAACAACTCCCGGTAGCGCGCCCGCAATCGGGTCACGCGGGTGCGCAGAGTGGAGGGCGGGAGACTGAGACGAACAGCCAAGTCATCGTAAGTCGGCAGCGGATTGGGGCTGCTAGTAAGGAAGATTCTTAATTCTTCGAAGAGCTTATGTTTGCCCTCAGCTTTCTGCTCAGCTGCCAGTCGCTCCAGTCCCACCCTGACCAGTGCCTCTGCCCAGGTTCTTTCAAAAACCCGGTCTTCTCCAGCCGGCTCCGCTGAAATGAAATGCGTCTGGAAGAGCGACTCCGCCGCCTTAGCCCGCGCGTCGTCCAACGGCAGAAAATCGAGGGAGCCGCCGCGCTTCAACGTTTGCTCACGGTCGTAAGCGTGCCCCAGGAAATTCTTCAATGAGGCCGACAGAAAGGATCGGAATTTACCTTTCGTGCGATCGGCGCGCGCGTAGATCTTATGCTCGATCAGGTAGGCGAAGAAGCTCTGCGTGAGATCTTGCGCATCTTCCATGGCGTACCCGCGGCTGCGCACGAAACTGTAAAGCGGCGCCCAATAGGTCTGGCAAAACTCCGCGAGCGCAGCCTGCGCAATCTCCGGTTCGGCCTGGCTTTCCCCGGCCGCGACAACCACGCTCCAGTGCGTCGAAGGAAAGAAATCGTTTCGGCCATGCCCGTTCCCTGCCGGGGTCTTCACGTCAGCCGTTTGTATCAAAACCGCAGAAAACAAGCAAGCCCGCGAAAAAAGTTACGATTCCGTGGAGCGCGCGCTCCGGAATCCGTTTGTACAAGGGAAAGCGCATCATCATGCGCAACCATTAAAACCAACACGGAGGTAACAAGAAGGAGGCATCATGAAGAAAACAACTGTCACTCTCGCCCTTGTGCTGATTGCGCCGCTGGCATTTGCCCAGACGAGCTCGACACATAAAAGGCAGGCAACAACTGCTGAGGAACCGATAACGGTAACGGTAACGGGAACAATCATCCCAACGCCTGACGAAGGCGCTGCTGCCGCTTATCAGCCCGCCAAAACGCTCGTTGTTCGCGAGGACAGCTCGAATCATACCGGGCGCTATGTTCTCAACGGGCATGGTCACGTTGTGGACAAGTCGGGAAGAGTCGTCCAAACCGCGATCAAACCTGGCACTCGCGTGCTCGTCTATTACATAAACACTGGCGACTTGCGTATGGTTGATCACGTAGTCGTCTTAGACTGAGCGCAGGATAGGAGATCACCAATAAAAGCCGCAGGGTTCCCTGAATCCTGCGGCTATTTTGTTGCCACTGATCCGGTCTGTGGCTCACGCCCTCCCATGAATTTCCTCTCGGCGTTACAATGAGCAATTCCTGTGGAAGGTTGCGACAATCAGCGTGTTAACTGCATCCACTGAGAGTCGATCGACAAATATCGTTTGGATGTGAATAAAGTAATCGCAGCTCCCTCGACGATGAGCGGTTCAGATTTTGACGCTGCGGTTACGGAATGTAGGAACAGCGCTGCTGGGAGGCGACTCGAATTCTTCAACCTGATGGGAGCCGCTTACAGCTGAGCCGGTGGCGGAAAACGACAACTCTAGTGAGAAGGTCCAAACAACTTGAGCGCGAACCTCTCAGACTGGCCTCTTCACGGTTCCTGAAAATCTCCGGCATGTTCGTGCGTTTCGATCACAGTGCCAGATTCATCGAAAACGCGAATTACAACGGGATGTGAGCGACTGTAAAATTTCGCGTAACCAACTGCGTTGCTGATGCTATCAGGTTCGCCGTACCACAACGTGCCGGATGCCAACACGTCCGAGATTAAATCGACGCCGCGCTTATCCTTGCGCGGTCGGATTTCGTAAGAATGTTTTCTCGGTAGTGTCCTAATTTTAAACATTTGTCCTCTGGCAGTTTTCTACACTCTCTACTTCATGCGCTCGATTTTGCTGCCGATCGTTCTTGCGCTGCTGCTCAGCTACCTGTTGAGGCCGATAGTGCGTGGGCTCGCTCGATTGAAGATTCCGCGGCCGGTGGGCGCGGCATTCATCCCTATCGGACTTCTCGCACTGTCAGTTATGGAATCTCAGCTCTGGCGAGGATGCAAGCTTGCTGGAAACGACTTGGCCTCCAGTTCGTACCCGGAAATCCCGCACTACCAACTGCATCAGGGGTTCATTTTGCCCCAAATAAAGAGCAAGATGAGTGCACCGATAATCGACATGATAAGACCGGCGGGATGAAACGAAGAACCGGGCGCCGGTTTGGAGAACAAGCGGGCGATTAATCCACCAACTATTGAACCGCCAACGCCGAGTAGAGTGGTGGCAATAAAGCCGAGATGTTGTGCACCGGGCATGATGGCGCGCGCAATCAGACCGATGATGAAACCGATAATGATAGACCAAATAATATGTAACATAGTTTTGTCTGGTTAGGCCGCCCAGACTATCACGGCAGTCAATGGGAATGCGATTCTTTTGATCGCAAGTTCGACAATCTAATTCTGTAGCTGCACGCCCGATCCCTGCACGCCGCCGAAACAATAAGCTGAGATGAAGCCAAAATACTTCGCGAGCTTCCCTGGTTCACAACAAGGTTGGCTTTCTAAACCTGGGGACAGCAAGATCGGAAGGCGGAAGAATCGCGGAACAGGAAGTGAAAGCAGAAGTCGAGGCCGCCGAGGATCCGGCAACAGGGTTCAATCAGGCGAGCGCGAAGAGGAAACTCACTAAGGCCCGCGCCAAGAACCGTTTCACGCAAATGCGCACCGCGCTTGCCTCGCTAGATTCCTAGAATGCCGAAGCGGAGCATCGTCGAGAAGCCGGCGGAACTTCTGGCCTATCTCTTTGCCACCTGGCCAGAGGTGAAACGCAAACGTGTGCGCACCTGGCTAAAGTTTCAGTCCGTGACCGTGAACGATCGCCCGGTCACTCAGTTTAATCACGGCCTTCTGCCCGGTGATGTAGTCTCTGTCCGCTCCGACCTTATCGGCGTCCCGAAGACCGTGTTGTCTTCGGGAATGAAGATCTTCTTTGAAGACGCGACGCTCATCGTGATCGACAAACCAGAGAATCTTCTCAGCGTTGCAAGCGAAGCGGAAGCGAAGAAGACGGCTTACTTCCAACTCACGGATTATGTTCGACAAGGGAGAGGGCACGCCCGCGATCGCATTTGGATCGTACATCGTCTCGACCGAGAGACCTCGGGCCTGATGATTTTCGCGAAGACCGTCGGAGCGAAGCGAACATTGCAAGCGGGCTGGGACGAGGCCGAGAAACGTTATGAGGCCGTCGTGGAAGGCCGACTCGCTGCCGAAAGCGGCGTTTTTGAATCGGACCTTGATGAAACAAATCCTTTCAAAGTCCACAGCACTCCGCGCCGTGCCCAGACGCGGCATGCTATCACGCATTACCGAGTCCTGGCGCGCGCCCCGCGGCGGACACTCGTCGAGTTGACCTTGGTGACCGGACGCCGTCACCAGATCCGTGTCCAACTGGCTGACGCCGGATGTCCGATCGTCGGCGACAAAAAATACGGAGCGAGGACCGACCCGGTGAAGCGCCTCGCGCTCCATGCCTGTGTCCTCAAATTTCCGCATCCCGTGACGAAGAAAGAACTCCGATTCACTTCGCCGTTACCGCGCGACCTCTCGCGCCTGATGTGAGGCGCGAGAAATGAAA
>DATMPQ010000108.1:0-14864 GCA_035567015.1 Chthoniobacterales bacterium
CGAACCACAACGGCATTTACAACGGTATCAACCTCGCCGGGCTCGATATCGCCCGCCTCTATCTCGCGCTGCGCAAGAATCCATCCCTGACGATTCCGGACTTCATCGTCGAGGAAGAGACGTTTTACAAAGTGACATTACCGAAATCGCGGTATTTCGAGTTGCCCAAACTCTACCCGTGGATGCTAACCGGTGCCGCCGGAACGGAGATGCCATCGTGGGAAGTCTCATTCGCGCGTTCGGGTTTGCCGCTCAAAATAGAACCGAGCAGCCGACGAGTAACACAGCCGGAACTAAGTTACGTCAAAAAAAGCTCGATTGATTATTCCTATCTCACGCAAGACAAAATCGCGGGACGCGGAGACAACGCGCATCTCACCGAAGGGGGCCGGCTATTAATGAGGCTTCTCATTTATCCGGACTGAACGATTCGACAATTGCTTATCTTAGATATTGCAATCGATATTTAAGACAATGCGTTGCTTGAATGTTGTCGGCGTTTCCGTGTCAGCCTCGAAAGCTTTCGGGTTCACAGAAAACGCTCCAGAAATTCAGCACGAGGTCGGCAGGCGTTGCGCCAGTGCGACCGCGTGTGGAATCGCCCCAGCGACAAAGCCAAAACATTCCACCGCGCCGCTTGGTTTTCCTGGAAGCGCGATCACGAGCGAAAGATCGACAATCGCTGCCAAGCTGCGCGACAAAATCGCGTTAGCGGTGATCTTCATCGATTCCGCCCGCATCACTTCGCCGAAGCCCGGTAGCTCCACCCGCATAATGGCTCGGATTGCTTCCGGCGTCACATCGCGCGGGCCGATTCCCGTTCCCCCAGTGGCGAGAATCAACCCGCAGCCTTGTCGAGAAAACGAACGAATCGTTTCCTGAATGCGCGTGGCATCATCGGGCACTATTGCTTCCGCCATGACCTGCCATCCGGCGTCTTCCGCCACTTTCTTCAGCGCCGGTCCACCAAGATCTTCGTATGCGCCCGTACTGGCGCGATCCGAGATGGTTATAATTCCGACTTGGATTTGCATCGCTATTATTGTAGTGGCGCTCTATGAGCGTCGCATTAATTCGTCCGACGGTCATAGACCGCCGCTACAGTCTGCTTCGTTTTTTCCACGAGACGAATGTCGGAGATTCGCATCTCTTTATCGACGGCTTTGCACATATCGTAGATGGTGAGCAAAGCGACGGACACACCGGTGAGCGCTTCCATCTCCACACCGGTCTGTGCAACCGTCCGGGCGGTGCATTTTACCTCCGCGCCGTCACTCGAGGTAACGATGTCGACCTTTAGGTCGCTCAACGGCAAGGTGTGGCAAAGCGGAATGAGCTGCGGAGTTTGTTTGGCCGCTTGAATTCCGGCGATCCGCGCCGTGGCAAAGACATCTCCCTTTGCAATTCTGTTTTCCGAAATAAGATCGACAGTCTCTGGTTGGAGTCGAATTTTGCCAGTCGCGATCGCGGTGCGCGCACTCAGCGGCTTGGCCGAAACATCCGCCATCTGGGCGCGGCCATCCCCGGCGACGTGAGTCAAGCGTTTCATGACTCAGCCACCGATTGCGATCATCTTACGGTTCGGCTGATAGTTGTTGCGAAAGTCATGTTGCTCCGGCTTTCGATCGACCACATCGAGAAAGAACTTCTTGAGCTCCTCATCGCTCGCGCCCGCGCGCAGTGGTTTCATGATATCGAATTCGAGATAACTGCCGAGACACGGGCGTAATTTGCCATCGCAGGTGAGCCGCAGCTTGTTGCAGCTTTCGCAGAAGTGGAGGTTCGTCATCGCCCCGATAAAACCAACACGCTGTTGGCGACCAGGGATTTGGAAATACGTCGCGGGACCATTCGTGCGAAACTGCGGCTCGGGAATCAAATTTCCGAAACTTGCTTCAATTGCGCGCTTCGCTTCAAAGATCGACACAAAATTTCCTTCATCGAGAACCTCGCTCGTGCTTACGGGCATCATCTCGATAAAACGCAGGATCAAATTGCGAGCCCGAGCAAACTCGATGAGGGGGATTAACTGATCTTCATTGCGGCCACGCATCAAGACGGCGTTGAGTTTGATCTGCTCGAACCCCGCGGCGATCACCGCTTCGATCCCGTCAAGGACTTGCGCGTGCAAATCTCGTCCGGTGATTTGGGAATAAACATCTCGATCCAACGTATCGAGTGAAATGTTGACTGAGCGCACACCGGCGGCTCGTAAAGCTGCCGCCATCGTCAAATTCGGTTCAACCGGGCGCGCAAGAAGTGTCCCGTTAGTCGAAAGGCCAATGTCGTTGAGGCCGGGAATTTTCGGGAGTTGGCGGATAAGATCGAGAACACCGCGGCGGGTGAGCGGTTCGCCTCCGGTGATTCTTATCTTCGAGACGCCGAGCTCTGCCGCGAGGCGAATGAGGCGCAATGTTTCTTCGAAAGTCAGAATTTCTTCGCGTGGCAACCATTCCTGCAATTCTTGCGGCATGCAGTAGGTGCAGCGCTCATTGCAACGGTCAGTGATCGAGACGCGCAAATACGAGATGCGGTGGCCGAAGCGATCTTCCATTGGATGCAACGTTACGATTAACGCGGTGTTGAATCAAGAAAGTGGCATGATTGACTCAGAATCTGGCGGCAGTATGATTCTTCCGATGAAGCGTCAATTTTTTTCCTGGGCGCTGACAACTGGCGTTGCCGCCGGCGCATTAATCCTCGCGAGTTGTTCTACAACCGAAACACGGATTTCCGGGCACCCGGAAATTTTTCAAAGCCTTCCCCCCGGCGACCAGGCGCTCGTGAGCCGGGGTCAAATTCGCGATAGCATGTCGCAAAGTGCGGTTTGGCTAGCCTGGGGTTCACCCGATCGGAAAATTGTGGGTAATATGCGCGGTCGTCCAACCGAAACCTGGATTTATGTAAATTACGCAAGCTATCCATATCCTTATTACGGGCCTTATGGGCCCGGTTTCGGGTACGGTTTCGGATTTGGCGGCGCCGGTTTTGTGGGCACGCATCATCATCACGGCCGCTCTTTCGTGTTTTTTGGCGACCCCTTCTACGATCCATTCTACTATTCGTATATTCCGCCGAGCATTCCGTATCCGACCAAGACGGTCACGTTCGCAAATGGCCGGGTCAGGGCGTTCCAATACCTGGTGCCGCCGTAACCGCTGACTAAGAATTCTCTCGCGTTCTACCACCGAACTAATCAGAGTCGCGGCACGCCCGACAAATGGCTTACCGCTCATTTCGAAAGTTCCTCGACGCTCTTGACGAAGCGGGCGAACTGAAACGCGTCGCTGTCCCCGTCGACACCAATCTGCTCATTGCGGAATGGGCCGACCGCGAGATGAAATCGCCCGCCGGCGGGAAAGCGGTTCTTTTCGAGCAAGCGATTGTTGATGGAAGAAAAACGGAGTTTCCCGTCGCCATCAACACGATGGGATCGCGCAAGCGGATGGCGCTTGCTCTCCAGGTCGCGGACGTAGCAGACATCGCGCAGGAGATTCAGCTCATCCTCAAAGCGAAACCGCCCACTGACCTGCGCGAAGGCTGGAGTTTGCTCAAACAGGGAATTCACCTGCTGCATGCACGGCCGAAACAGGTAAAAGAAGGCGAATGTCAGGAAGTGGTTCACAAGATTGACAATGAAAATGATTTTTCATTGGCAAATCTGCCAATCTTAAAATGCTGGCCGAAAGACGGCGGACGTTTCGTCACTTTGCCGAATGTGCATACGCGCGACCCGGAGAGCGGCGCGCGAAACGTGGGGGTTTATCGCATGCAGATTTATGACGAGCGGACGACGGGGATGCATTGGCAAATTCACAAGGTCGGTGCGCGCCACGGGAAGCGATACTACGAACGGCGCGAACGCATGCCGGTTGCCGTAACACTCGGCGGCGACCCGGTCTATACCTTCGCTGCGACTGCGCCATTGCCGGACGGCTTGGATGAAATTCTTTTCGCGGGTTTTCTGCGAAAAAAATCCGTCGAGCTCGTGCGCTGCAAAACAATCGATCTCGATGTGCCGTCGGATGTCGATTTTGTCTTGGAAGGTTATGTGCAACCAGGGGAAATGCGCGCGGAAGGTCCGTTTGGCGATCACACTGGTTTTTACACCGCGGTCGAGGACTATCCGGTTTTTCATGTGACGGCGATCACCCATCGGCGCGATGCCATTTATCCGACAACCATCGTGGGCGTGCCGCCGATGGAAGATTATTATTTAGGCGACGCCAGCGTGCGCATTTTTCTACCGGTGTTCAAAATGAACTTTCCGGAAATCGTGGACATGACGCTGCCGCCAGAAGGCGTTTTTCACAATCTCGTCTTCGTCAGCATTCGGAAACAATATCCGTATCAGGCCTTCAAGGTAATGCATGGGCTTTGGGGCATGGGCCAGATGATGTTCAGCAAATACATTGTGGTGGTCGATGAAGACTGCGACGTGCACAACACGAGTGAAGTGCTCTTTCGCTTGTGCGCCAACACTGATCCGGCGCGCGATACGACCGTCATCAAGAACCCAAGCGACTCGCTCGATCATGCGCCGACCGAGCAGAACATCGGCTCGCATATGGGTCTTGACGCCACGCGCAAATTACCGGGCGAGAACTATCACCGCCCGTGGCCGGAATTGCTGAAAATGACGGAGGAAGTGCAGGCGCTCGTGGATGCGCTGCAAGCGCAAACGCTGATTGTTCCTATAGCGCGGCGCCCTCATTAAATAAACTGTCGCTCGATTACGGCTTTCGGAAGAGCTCGCCAGTGTCGACGTCACGAGCGAGTCCGCCGCGCGGGACGCCGCGGAGATCGTAGAGAAGGCCAGTGTACGGGCTATAGAACAACCCCGGCCTGCCGCTGAATTGGGCGAACGGAAAGCCACCGGGCGGCGGATGGTGACGTGCAGCTTGATCCTCCTCAACCGCTGCGCCGATTAACGCGCCCGCCGCGGCGCCTGCTGCGGCGCCGATGGCCGCGCCCCGAACATGACCAGTGGCCGCGCCGCCAATGATTGCGCCAGCCGCAGCGCCGGCTCCGGCGCCCTGACCGACCGGAGTGTCACACGAACTAAAAACAAGAGAAGAACTCAGGGCGATGATTATAAGAAAATCGGATTTTCACAAACATCTTCGTTGGTGAATTGAACCGCGCCAGCTCAGGCATGTTGCGTAGCGGAACCTAAAAGACCTCGACGTCTTTTCTTCCGGACCGATCGCCGTATCCCAATTTATGGCCTGACAAAGACTTTGTTCGCGCGTGTGTCGAGAACAAGCCCACCGTGCGCGATTTTCGAGCAGTCAAACTCCTTATGCGGCGGATACGGGCTACTAACGACGCCAGAGTTTTTATGGGGATCTCTTTCGCCAACAGGATAGTGTCCGTTGGATGCCGGATACTTTTTCGCGGCCTCCTCGGGAGTGATCGGCGTTGCCACAGGGGCGCCACTCAAACCTTGCGATCCAGGAGCTGCGGCAGCTTGGCTTGCGCCCGAAGGTGGTTTGTATGAACCGCTGTCCTGGCCCACCGCCGTGCCGGAGAAAATTAGAGCAAGCCAACTGACCGCCACCACAGAAACAATTGTGACCAATTTCGTTTTCATATTCATGATTAAACTTTCGTAATGAGAAAGTCAGACGGATGCTTGACGCGACAAATTCACAATGACTTGAGCAGTTGCGCCACGATCCGGCCGGCTTTCTCCAGTTTGTCGAGCCGGTATTCTTTTCCGAAAACGCGGAATTTGTCCAGCTCCATTTGGCGAAGCAGGCCGCGATAAACCGAACCCATAATCTCGGCTGCGACCATCGATTGTCGATCTTCGCGCGGAAGCAGCGCCGCCGCGCGAGTGAAAAACTGCCGCGCCCGTGTCGCTTCGAACTCCATCAGCCGGACGAAACGGTCGTTATACCGTCGATCCTGCAACTCCGTTTCGGAATACTCGAACCGCGCCAGATCTTCCCGGGGCAGATAGATGCGGCCGTCCTGCAAATCTTTCCCGACGTCACGAATAATGTTCGTCATTTGCAAGGCTAGCCCCAGCTCGATCGCATACTCTTTGCAGATGGGATTGCGGTATCCAAAAATCTCGATGCTAACGAGACCCACGGCACTGGCGACGCGATAGCAGTAAACGCGAAGTTCGTCGAAGGTCGCATACCGCAAGATGGTCAAATCCATCTCTACTCCGGCAATAATTTCCTCAAGCATGCCGGTCGAGAGTGAGTATTTGTCGATCAAACTACGCAGCTCAAGAGCGAGTAATGGTTCGCCGGGAGTCGCGCTCCGCAACCACCCGCGCCATTTGGCAAGTCGTCGTCTTTTTTCCTCTGCAATAAGATTTACATTGTCGGCAATGTCGTCGATCACGCGGCAAAACGCGTAGAAGATTGTGATGTCCTGACGGCGCTCGCGGCCTAGGGAAACAAATGCCAGGGCCAGATTCGACTTGCTCTGGCGAGTGATCTTGGCCGCATTCACATTCACGCCGTCCCAACTAGCCTAATATCGGATCCGGCTCTCCCAATCGACGCGATCGGTTTCACATTGACGAAAAAAACAGACCCAGGAAGCCAGAAGCCACCCGGTGATGAGGCCGCGGAGAAAGACAAAGATGCATTTCCAAAAGAGGAGGGCAACCAGCCGATCGGCGATGGCGGCACGCGCAATAGCATCGCACGCCGTGATGAAGAAAAAGTGCGTTGCGCAGATAAGGAGGAACCAGCCGAAGCGATGCGCATTCGCGCCGATGAATTGCCAATGCGCGCGGATCGCCGCGCCCAAGGTTTCGTTATGCAGGGCAAGCGAGATTTGCACGGAGCAAAAAGCAATGATCAAACTGCTCATAAGCACGCGCTCCAGCGGCAGGTAATCGAGCACATGAGGAATATTCATGAAGTAGGCGAGCAGCAGCGGCATCCGCACAATCAACGTGCTTATGAGCACGACGATGCCGGCCCACTTCAAGACATAACTGAAGCGGCGCATGGCAAAGCGGCAGAGCTCGCCTTCTTCAAAACTCACGCCCTTCACCCACGCCAGGCAAACGGTGATCAAATAAACCTGAATATAAACGCCGAAGAGATATTCGAAGATGAAGGCCACGGCATCCACTGTGGCGGAAATTTGCAGCAACCCCGCAGCCGGGACCACGCCGCCCCACTCTGGTAACCGCCAAAACACGATCGGCTTGAGGAGCGACGCCATCGCGCTGAGGAGCAGGATCAAGTAAATGAAATAACTACGGAAACGATATCGTTTCCGTAAAGCGCGCAGCAACGCGCCATGCAGGCCACGCCAGTTGATGATCATGAGCACGGCGGCAACCACGGAAAGCGGATAAGTGGTCGTCGCGTTATCGAAAATTCCCGCGACACCTTCGAGCGCGGGCAATGGCGTCTCGCGCCATACCTCCGCCAGTCTCGGCCAATACCAGCTCGGCAGCGACGTGACTTGGTTTAGATCGAGAGCCGTCGAGTTCTGAATGGGAGTGAAGGTGGCAAATTGAAAAACGGAGTAGGCAAAACCGAGCAGGACAAACGTCAGCCAGATACGCTTGAAGCGGGCGATGCAGCGAAATCCATCGCGCAGCGCCTGGCGCACCGGATTGAAAAGCATCACGACCGCGTATCCGCCGCCAAGTCCGAGGAGCGGATACACTCGCGGCAAACTGGAGAGCATGAGCGAGGAGAATGGCCTAACGAATCAATCCCCAGTGCCGACTGAACGGCCAGTAAACAAGCAGACCGCGCCCGACCAGATTCTCCTCCGGTACCGGCCCCCAGTAGCGGCTGTCGTAGCTGTTGTAACTGTTGTCGCCCATCGCGAAATAACCATGCTCCGGCACAACGAATGAACGAGTTGGCTCCGCCAAATAATCGCGGCCCAGGGCATAGCCGCGATAGGGTAACTTCGCCGCCATGACGCGGGCGAAACCAAAACCTTCCGCGATTTTTCCATTGATATAAAGCCGGGGCGGATCAATCCGCAGCGTGTCACCCGGCAACCCAGCCAGGCGCTTGATGTAGAAAGGGGCGCCCGTTTCCGGATCTTCGCGAATCCCCAAGATATGATTCGTGCGGAAAACAAATACGTCGCCCCGGTGTGGCTTGACGAAGTTGTAACTAAGTTTATCGACGAAGACCTGATCGCCCGTGTCCACTGCGCCCCGGGCGATAATCTCATCGCGCCGGCAAACCCGTTCCGGGAAAACGTTGAAATCGTGAATGAGCGTTTCCGGCGGAGCGTAAACAAGAAACTTTTGATGCTGACAGATGAGACGCGAGAAGGTGAAAAAGAAGAGAACTTTCTTCTGCTCGATTTGCAGGATCTGATCATCCTGATGCGACACGACGTCGATGTAATTGCGGCCGAGCACAATGAACTCGCCGATTTGCCGCAGAATGTTCGGAGCTGATGCCGTGCTGGGATGGCCGATGATTCCG
Organism: Chthoniobacterales bacterium; assembly: GCA_035567015.1. Classification (GTDB taxonomy): domain Bacteria; phylum Verrucomicrobiota; class Verrucomicrobiia; order Chthoniobacterales; family UBA10450; genus AV133. The sequence continues at coordinate 8,436 of DATMPQ010000108.1, forward strand.
TTCAAGGTTGGTTGCATTGAGCCGGTCGGAATCTTGAATGGCTGCAAAAAATATGAGCGGATTCCGACCGCGACGACGATCGCGACCAAAATCACCTCGCAATTCTCCCGCCAATGCGACTCCCAAGTCACTGGCGCGAGCTTGTGCAATTTTTCGTCGAGCGCTTCGGCTTCGCTTTGGATGCGATTGTGATCGCGCTTCCGTAAAGCCACTCGCAGGTTTTCCGTGGCTGCGGCCAGTTCATGCCATGTCGATGGACCGAGCAGATCGTTCTTGTAGCGCAAGTACTTTTGCGCATGCCGCAAGAGCAGTCTGCTATGTTTGATGTAGCGGGGCGTAAACATGTACTAAGGCGGACAATTACTTGTCGCAATGACGAAATCCGAATGTCGAATGACAAAGGAATGACCAAGCCCGAATGAAGAAAAGCCTTCTTTAGCGACCGCCGCGAATTTTCGGACTTTGTTATTTGTCATTGTTTCGTCATTGGTGCTTCGTCATTTAAATTCATTCGTTACTGCGCTTTCAATACCTCGATGAATGCTTCCTGCGGAATGTTGATCTTGCCGATGCTCTTCATGCGTTTTTTTCCTTCTTTTTGTTTCTCGAGCAATTTGCGCTTCCGCGTGATATCGCCGCCATAGCATTTCGCGGTCACGTTTTTTCGCAAGGCGGAAACGCTTTCCCGCGCAATAATTTTTCCGCCAATCGCCGCCTGGATCGCGACTTGATAGAGCTGCCGCGGGATCACTTCTTTCAACTTCGATGCCAACTGGCGTCCCCTCGCCTCGGCGCGATCTTTATGCACGATGGTCGAGAACGCATCGACCGGCTCGCCATTCACGATCAGATCGAGCTTCACCAATTTTGCCGGCCGATAACCGGTGTGTTCGTAATCCATCGAGCCGTAACCGCGCGTCATCGATTTAATCTTGTCGTTAAAATCGACCAGAATTTCGTTCAGCGGCAGCTCGCAATGCAACATCACTCGCCGCGTGTCGAGCGATTCCGTGTGATCCATTTGTCCGCGCTTCTCGAGAATGAGCTGCAGGATGTCGCCAATGTTTTCGTTCGGGCAAAGCACATACGCTGTCACAATCGGCTCGCGGATTTCTCTGATCATGCTCGGATCCGGCAGATGCGCGGGATTATCGATCAAAAGTGTATCGCCACGTGTCGTCGCCACTTCGTAAACCACGCTGGGCGAGGTGGCGATGATATCCATGTTGTACTCGCGGCGCAGTCGCTCCTGGATGATTTCCATGTGCAGCAATCCAAGAAATCCGCAGCGAAAACCGAAGCCGAGCGCAACCGAACTCTCCGGCGTGTAGATGAACGCCGAATCGTTCAAGCGCAGCTTCCCGATCGCCGCCTTCAAATGCTCGAAGTCGCTGGTGTTGATCGGATAAATTCCGCTGAAGACCATCGGATGAATTTCCTGAAATCCAGGCAACGGCGTGCGCGCCGGGTTGCGCTGGTCGGTAATCGTATCGCCGATTTTTATGTCGGCCGTGCTTTTGATGTTGGCGATGAAATAACCAACGTCGCCCGCTTCCAGCCCTGGCTGGACGAACATTTTCGGCGTGAACACGCCCACTTCCTTGATCTCGTAGCGCGTATCGTTGCTCATCAATTTGATCGCGTGATTTAGCTCCATCGTTCCGGAAACGACGCGCACGTAACCAACCACGCCGCGATAAACATCGAACACCGAATCAAACACCAGAGCGCGCAATGTTTGGTCCGTCGGTTTTTGTGGCGGCGGAATTCGCTGCACAATCGCTTCCAGAATTTCCTCGATGCCTATTCCCATTTTCGCGCTGGCTTCGATCGCTTCCTCGGACGGGATGGCGAGAATCTCTTCCAATTGCCGATGGACGGCAGGCACGTCAGCATTTGGCAGATCGATTTTATTGATGATTGGCACGATGGTGAGTCCTTGTTTGTGCGCGAGGTGCACGTTCGCCACGGTTTGCGCTTCAACCCCCTGCGCTGCGTCCACCACCAACAATGCCCCTTCGCACGCCGCGAGACTTCGCGAAACTTCGTAGGCAAAATCGACATGCCCTGGCGTGTCGAGCAGGTTCAGCCGATACGTTTTGCCTGATTTGCTCGTGTAGCGCATCGTCACCGGATGTGCCTTGATCGTGATCCCGCGCTCACGCTCGAGATCCATCGAATCGAGCAATTGGTCCTGCTTGTCCCGTTCGTGGATCGTGCCCGTGGTCTCGAGCAATCGATCCGACAACGTCGTCTTGCCGTGATCGATGTGCGCGATGATGCAGAAGTTGCGCGTCAACTCGATTGCCATGAAAGCCGCACTATGCGAGTAGAGCAGAAGTAGCACAAGCGTCTCGCTTGGGGTCGAAATTTCGCTACCCTGAGAATAAATATGGCCAAGCTAGTTATCAGTGCAGCTGCGCACGAGCTCGAGGAACTTAAAGGGAAACCAGCGGAATCGAGTGTAGCGCCTCTCAATTTTACAGACGCATCTCCATTCCCGCGCCGGAAACAAAAGAACGACCGGATTCGCACCGTCATTCTCGCCGCCGCGACAGGTGCATTACTCGTCTTTCTCGGCAGCATGATCGCGGTAATGATGATGCGGGCGCCGGGGCTTTGACCCGCATGAATTGTAGGGCGCTGATGTTTCGACTCCGCTCGATATGACAAACCAGAACAAGCGGCTTCTTCTTTTCGATATCGATGGCACGCTCATCCATTCTGGCGGCGCGGGCGTGCACGCGCTCAAATTGACGCTGGCGGAGCGCTTCGGCATCGCGGACGACCTGGACGACATCGAGATCGCGGGCATGACCGATTCAGGCATCGTCGTCAGCATCTTGAAGAAGCACACGATTCCCGCGACCAGCGGAAACATCGCCGCGTTTCTCGATAGCTACGTGCATTTTCTCTCGCTCGAATTGCCGCGTCGCGAAGGAAAACTGCTTCCCGGCGTGCTCGAGTTGCTGGAGAAATTGAAATCGCGGCCGCATCTCGTGCTCGCGCTCCTGACCGGAAATGTTTCACGCGGCGCGCAATTGAAGCTCGAGCACTACGGCGTCTGGCATTTTTTCGAATTCGGAGCGTTTGCCGACGACCATCAGGATCGGAACCAGCTCGGGTCTTTTGCTGTCGCACGCGCTAAGGAAAAGCATGGCCGCGAATTCTCCGCCACGGAGATCGATGTGATCGGTGACACGCCGCGCGACATCACTTGCGGCAAGGCCTTTGGCGCGCGCACCATCGCGGTCGCAACCGGCACTTGTAGCCGCGAGCAACTGGCAGAGCATCAGCCGGATTTTCTGATCAACGATCTTTCAGATGTCGATCGCGTGATCGATACGCTCGGATGGTGACTGATTGACGATTGGAGTGTGAATGAAAAAGTCCACACCTGCCGCCCGCCCGCTGGCGGGCAAAGATCGTCCGAATGTACTGCCGCTCGAAGGCGAAATTGATTTGCACATCTCGCCCAACGTCACGGCATCGCTCAACATGATGATCGAGAAAAAGCCAAAACAGTTGATTGTCGACCTTTCTCGGGTGACCTACATCGACAGTTCAGGCCTCGCCGCCTTAATCGAGGGGATGCAAAATGTCGAAGAATACGGCGGCAAGTTCGCGCTCGCCGGTTTGCAGGAAACCATTCGCACGATCTTCGAGATCGCGCGGCTCGATCAGGTGTTTCAGATTTTTCCGGACCTCGACGCGGCGCTCGCCGCGGCCTGAATCAAAACCTCCCACGTCTGTGTCACGCCCATCGAAATATGGAATTGCGACGGCGATGGAATGACACTTGCTCAAACCGAAAAAGCAACATGTCCCTTCCTAAAGAGAAAAATGTTCTGCCGCTGGCAGGCGAAATCGATCTGAATGTCTCGCCCCGGATAGCTTCGACTTTCAGCGAGATGATTCGCAAGAAGCCGAGCCGGCTCGTGGTCGATCTGTCGCGCGTCACTTACATCGACAGCTCGGGACTCGCGGTTTTGATTGGAGCTATGCAGGACGTCGAGGAGTACGGCGGGAAGTTCGCGCTCGCTGGTTTGCATGACAACGTCCGTTCAATTTTCGAGACCGCCCGAGTCGATCAGGTTTTTCTGACGTATCCTCACGTCGATGCAGCTCTGGCTGCCGATTGAAATAAGATTGCGAGCGTTCTCTCGACATTCTTCGAAATGTCGAATTGCGACGCGCGCTCGATGATCGTCGATCTTGCGGCCGAGCGCCGCGAGTCATCCGACCAGAGTTCGAGCGCGGCGCGAAGACCGTCCACGTCATTTGCCAGATCGACCAGCGAGCCGTGAACGCTGTCTTCGATGATTTCGCTGAAACCGTTCGCGCGCGTGGTGATCACCGGCAGCCCGCAAGCAAGCGCTTCCAGACATGCATTTGAAAATGGATCGTAGATCGTGGGCAAAATGAAAATGTCCGCGGCCGCATAAACCCGGCGAAGATCGACAACTTCTCCGAGAAACTGCGCGCGCGCCGATTTGTAATTTCGTTGATCGCCGCGACCGGCCACGAGCAAACGCACTCGGCGGTCCCGGCACTTTTCCGTGGCATCAATCGCGAATGCCAATCCTTTTCGCTCCCATCCCGATCCGGCGAAGAGCACGGCGATATCTGTGCTATCCAATTGCAGCCACGGACGCGCCTTCGTCCGCACTTCGCCGTCGAAACGAAATTGTTCGAGCGGCACACCATTGCGCACGATGTCGATCTTTTCCGCGGGATAGCGGTAAAGATCGACAATCTCATTCTTGACCAATTGCGAATTGACGATAACGCGTCCCGCGCCTCGATCGGCGAGAAGTGATTTTTCAAGACGCAAGATATCGTTGTGTTTGCGACTAAATCGCCGGAAAAACTTTTCCAGCCGCGTTGCGAATTTCTCCCGACGCTCCAACCAGGCGCGATGCACGCCATCCCCCGCGCGATAAACATCGCAGCGCCAAACGCGCTCCAGGCTCATCCAGACATCGCAGCGAATATTCGGCCGCAATTGTTCCACCTCGTCGGCGAACGCAATTGGTGACCCGAAACGCGAGCGCGTGATCGCCCCGAACGGCCACTCGTTCTGCGGCCAATTGTTCGTGGCGAATAGCTGCGCGCTGTGTCCAGCATCGACAACTCCGCGCCCGAGCCGCTTCAAATAAGCTTCTGCGCCGCCGGTGGCGGAATATCCGCGGCGCACAAAGCCGATGGTGAGTCTTTCCTGCGACATCTGAGCCACTTACAACTTTACTTGCTAACGTTCCGCAGAATAGTTATAACCTAATGCCGGGTGAAACTCTAAACGCCCCTCCGCCGTCACGTTCCACCTCGCTGGCGCGGCGCGTGTTGCCGACGCATTTGCTCTACTCCATCTTCGCTCGTATTGGCGGTTCCGGATTAGACACGGACGCGTTCGAGACGTTGCGCGCCTCACATCGCGGCGGATTTCTCGGAAAAGCAGTCGCCTATGATAACCGGCAAGAAGAGATTCCCGCGTCGCTGATCTATTCGCTACGCTGGCATCCAGTTCGTCTTATCTCGTTTCTCGACCGGCCTTATTATTATGGCGCAAAAAAGAAATATCTTGATTGGATCGCGTCGCGGCTTTTGACAAGTGGGCCCTACGATTTGTTTCACAGCTGGTCGGGCGACTGTCTGCAATCGCTTCGGGTCGCGAAAGAACGTCGAATCCCCTCGATTGTCGAGATTCCAACCTGGCATCGCGATCGCGGGAGAGTGAAAGCAGACGAGCCGATCGGCGCCGAATCGATGAGCAGATCGTCGTGGTTTCGGAAAGGGAAATCCGGATTACTGCTTGAGCGGAGGCGTTTTATCGAGGAGTACGAACTTGCCGATCTGCTCCTCGTCTTATCGGAGATGGCGGCCGATACGTTTCGCGTGCAAGGTTTCCCGGAAGAAAAATTATTTTATCTCCCGCGCGGCGTAGATGTGGATCGCTTCAAGCCGGGCCCGCGACCAGAGAAATTCCGCGCCATTTTTTCCGGAGCACTGATCGAGCGCAAAGGCGTTCACCATCTGCTCGAAGTGTGGCATCGCCTGAATCTACCAAACGCCGAGCTATGGCTTGTTGGTTCCATTCACGAGGAAGCGAAACCTCATCTCAAGAAATTCTGGCGCGATAACATCCGCACGGTCGGGTTTGTACACGATCCGGAGAATTATCTCAGCCAAAGCACGGTGCACGTTTTTCCCTCGCAATGGGAAGGGAGCGCCAAAGTCACCTATGAAGCAGCCGCCTGCGGCTTGCCGCAAATCACGACCCGGGAAGCGGGCGATGTCGTGCGCGATGGGATTGAAGGAGTCATCGTCCGGCCGGGAGATGTCGATGCCATCGCGGCAGCGCTCGAACATTTCCAGCGACATCCGGAAATCGTTGAGCGGATGGGCCACATGGCTCGGCGCCGGGTGGTT
>DATMPQ010000109.1:0-8467 GCA_035567015.1 Chthoniobacterales bacterium
ATGCCGAGCGCCACGAGGTTTACCGGCCCGAGCGAGCGCTTCAGGCTGTGTTCGCCGACCTCCTGCGCCTCTTCCATCAGCCTCTCGAGAGGCTTCCTTGCGAATAGATTTGCCATGCGTTCGCTTTCTTTTTTGAGTTACGTAATTGTTCTGCGCAGCCGTTTCGGTTTCACTACGCACGCCGGTCGCCTGACGGCGTCCCCGCATTTGATTTCCGCCAGAGAAAATAAATCGGCACGCCAGTCAGTACAATGATGAGACCCGGCCACGTCGTCGCTGTCTGATAGATAAAAAGCACGACGAGAATTACGCCCGCGCCGACGATGTAAAGAGCGGGCACGATCGGGTAACCGAAAGCTTTATAGGGACGCTCCGTGTCGGGTCGTTTTCGGCGCAACACGAAGATGCCGATGATCGTGAGGATGTAGAAGATGAGCGCAGCCGAAATGACATAGTCGAGCAGGTTGCCGTAAAGATTGCCATAACCGGTGACCGTGCCGGCAGCGTCTATCTTAACGGTGCGCGGCAGAACGAGGACACCGGCCCAGATGCCTTGAATTACGAGGCCCCACGCCGGCACATGTTGTTTGTTCAAGTCGCCCACTGCACGAAAGAAAAGACCGTCGCGCGCCATCGCATAATAAGCGCGCGCACCCGCCAGAATCAGCCCGTTGTTGCAGCCGAAGGTGGAGATCATGATCGCGACGGCCATGATTGTGGCGCCGGTCCCGGGAAAGATTACGTTCGCCGTCTCAGACGCCACGCGATCACTGGGCGCATTTTGAATTGCGGCGAAAGGCAGAGCCGCCAAATAAGCGACATTGGCGAGCAGATAAAGTCCGATGACGAGAATCGTGCCGAGCGCCAGCGAGAGCGGAACGTTCCGGCGCGGATTTATCACTTCGCCGGCTGTGAAGGTAATGTTGTTCCAGGCGTCGGCGGAGAAAAGCGAATTTGTTTGCGCCACACAGATGCCAACGAAGAGCCCGAACGCAGTGGCGGCGGTCAAGCCTTGCCCAACATCCTGCAAATTGCCGCGCAGGCTCCAGAAGTCGCTGAAGTTCGCCGCGCCCGCGCCCGACCTCACGCCGACGATGATACCGAGCACGATGAGCGCGATGAGCGCACCGGTCTTCGCTGTCGTGAAGACGTTCTGCACGAGCTTGCCAAGTTTTAGACCGCGCGTGTTCATGAAAGTCAGGAGCGCGATGAGCGCCAGGCCGACTGCCTGGGCCGTTGAGAGCGAGAGCGCGTAGCTGCCAAAACGAACGGGCGCGATCAGATAACTCGACTCCGACACCCATGGAATGAGCACGCCCATGTAGCGCGCGAAGCCGACGGCGACCGCCGCGATCGTGCCGGTCTGAATCACGAGAAAAAGCGTCCAGCCATAAAGGAAGCCCCAGAGTGGCGAGAATGCTTCGCGCAGGTAAACATATTGCCCACCGGCCTTCGGCATCATCGCCGCCAACTCACCGTAGGAGAGAGCCGCCATTAGGGTCAGCAGGCCGGTGACGAGCCAGACGACGAGCAACCAACCCGGCGAGCCGACTTGGCGCGCAATGATTGATGAGACGATGAATATGCCCGAGCCGATCATCGAGCCGGCGACGAGCATCGTCGAATCGAGTAGGCCGAGTCCCCTAACAAACTTGCCGTCGTTGGTTCTGGGTGGCTGTGACATGGCGCTTCTGAGTTTGAGCCTTCGGATTTCGCGGAGAGTTAATCACCGCTCAGCCCGACTGGGCAATGCCAAACGCGGCGTGCTAGGGCTTTGATGGGAACGAAGGAATGGCTTCATGCGCAGTTCATCTCTTACCTTGGGCTGCATCCGCGCAATTTCCAACTGCTGTAGATGCTCGCCGCGGCGCGCGTTGTCTCGCCCGGCCGCGATTCCGAGGGCATTCAAAGATTTTGGCCGCGCGAGAAGCCATGCTATCCTCCCGCCCCGTGTCTGCCTCGAATTGCTTCCCATCTGCGCGAAGAACATTGTCGATCTTCCTCGCAAGCATGGCGCTTGCCACCGAACTGCTCGGCGCAAGCCAGAGGGCTCCAGTATCGGCACAGTGGCCGCCGCAATTTGAGGCGTTGCCTCTCGTACGTTCACGACAAAATCATTTGCTCGTGCGCGCTTACATCAATGGCAGGCCGGCCTGGTTGTGCGTGGACAGCGGGGCCCCGGTGAGCGCGATCGCCCTGAATCGTCGTGGCCATTTCCGGCTCACCGGAGTGCCCGGCAGCTCTAAACTTCCACCGCATCTTCAGATCAATGGCGCGTTGAGCAATGTTGCCATTGCGCGTGAGTTTCGCCTCGGCGCGCTCAATCTGGTCGATGAGCCGGTGGTGACGATCGATCTGGGTAGCTCCACGCGCACCGCACGCTTGCTTCATGAGCAGCAGATCGACGGCATTCTCGGTGCAGACATCCTTTTTCCGACCAACGCGGTCCTCGATTGTCAGCAGCAGGTTCTCGTTTTAAAAATGGATCCTGCCGTGGTCGGCAGCGCGCCCGGACTCGACTTCCGCGGATTCCGTAGCACGCCGATTCATGTGAGCGAGGCTTTCAACTTGTACGTTGATAGTTCCATCAACGGCACGCCGGCCAAGTTGATGATCGACACTGGTGCGTTTGCCACCCTGTTGCATCGTTCGTTCGTTCACCAGCTGCAGATCCCAGTCCGCGAAACGCAATTCACTTCCGCCGCGGTGAATTTGAAGCAGCGCGACGTGCAGATCGCGCGGATCCGCCGCCTCTCTGTCGCCTCGGTCAACATTCGGGGAAAGGACGTAGGCGTGATCGACATGGAAGGGTTGCTCCACAACGGCTTGTTGGAGGCATCACCGCCCGTTGCCGGGTTACTTGGCGCGGAAATCCTGCGTCAACATCACGGCATCATCGATTTTGGAACGCGCACGCTTTATCTGAAAAGGTAGGCAGTTCCGCATTTCTTCGGTCGATTGACGCGCCAGGTTACGGAAAGTTACGTTCAGGTATAGTCGCATCGCTCCGCGAAGCGCGCTCCCGGGATCTGAAACAGCCACCTCGCCTCCTATTCGACGTCGATCTCGCGCACGCCTTTCTGCGCGCGAATGGCCTCGACTTGGTTCCGGATTTTGTCGCCCAGGCCAACTACGGACGGGATCGCTTCGATAAAAATAAATGGCGAGGAAGTGTCCGATGTATTCATCTGCACGTTTTCGACTCCGAACATGCGATAGAGAAACGGTTGCCGCGTCTCGAGATCTTTCACGCGATACAACTCCAGCGTGTCAGTTACTTTGCTGAAAATACCCTCGGTGATTTTGAGCCGCTCAGTCGTCAGCTCGTAAATTTTATTTTTCGTTTGGAGATAACGGGAGAGCGCAATAAAGATCGGCACGATGAGCCAGCAAAAAAGTCCGCACAAAATGAAAACGCCGAGATTCTTCCACTGCGATGAGGAGCCGCGCCAAACAGTTTGTTCCGGCATGCGGAATTGTTAGCCCGATGCCTTCAATCACACGAGCATTCGTCCTCGGTGCGGGACTCGGCACGCGTTTGCGACCGCTGACGGATGATTTGCCCAAGCCGCTCATTCCGATTTTCCAAAAGCCGCTCGTCAGCTTCGCCCTCGATCATTTGATCGACATCGGCGTGGAGTCTTTCATCATCAACACGCACAAGCTGCCGGTCTCTTTCCAGCGCTTTTTTTCGGAGAACGACTACGAAGGTCATTCCATCAAGCTGGTGAACGAGCCCGTTCTGCTCGAGACAGGCGGCGGCATCAAGAACGTCGAGGCCGATCTCGGGGTCAAACCCTTCATCACATACAGCGGCGACATCCTCACTGACGTCGATCTGCGAGCGTTGATCGACGAGCATTTTCGCTGCGGAAACGATGTCACCCTGGCCTTGCGCAATACCGGTCTGGCAGCCGCGGTTGCTTTTCGCAATGGTCGCGTGGTCGATATCTCGAACCGCTACGGCGTTGCCGGCAACTATGACTTCGCGAACATCGCGGTTTGGAATCCCGAGATTTTCGAGCGGATTCCACCAAATCGAAAAGTTTCTTTCATTCCGATTATCGCCGATTGGATCGGCGCGGGCGGCAAGATCGGCGGCGTCGTTCTCAATGAGGGAAAATGGTTCAACATTGGTTCGCGGATTGAGTATCTCGAAGTTCATCAAATGGTCTCTGAAGAACATTGGAAACCGCGTTACCTGAAAACACCGGGCTGGCCTGAGTCCGTCGCGGCCAGCGCTATCGTTAATCCAACCGCGCAATTACGCGGATGCTCGGTTGCTGGAGAAGATTGCTGCGTCGGAGAGGACGCGATTTTGGAGGACACAATTCTGTGGCCGGGTGCACAAATTGCTTCCCGAAGTGAGTTGTTCGGTTGTATTGTCCGCTCCCACCAAAAAGCCGAGGGCGTTCATCGCAACATCGACATCTGACCCCATGAGAACCGATCTGCTCCTTCGCCGAACGCGGATGTACTTCCCGCGTTTCGATGTCGACAAAGTGAAAATCGCGCCGATCGAAAAAGGCGGCTCGGATCGGAAATTTTATCGCGTACGTTGTTCGCCGGAGCAGACGGTCATTCTGGTCAAATACAGCCTCGAGCGCGAAGAAAATCGGCACTACGTCCAGATCGCGAAGTTTCTCGTGGCCCATGGCATTCGCGTTCCGAAAATTTATTATCATGATCCGGACGAGGGTTTGATCTGGATCGAAGATCTCGGCGAAGAGGATTTATTCGGTTGTCGGCGGGAAAGCTGGCTGGTGCGGCGCGCGTTCTACGAATCGGCGCTGGATGAAATCGCCAGGCTACACGGTTTGCCGGAGTCGGTTTGCATAGAAATGCGCCAGCATTTGCCGGCCGAGTTCAACACGGCGCTTTACGTTTGGGAACAGAATTATTTTTTCGAGAATTGCCTGGGCCGCTATTTCAAAATCGACAACGCGAAGCTCGCTGAGCTCGCCACGTTGCCGGCACTAAATGAAATCGCGGAACGTCTGGCCAGTTTGCCGCGCGTTTTGGTGCATCGTGATTTTCAATCGCAGAATATTCTCATGCGGACCGGCCAGGCATACCTCATCGATTTCCAAGGCATGCGGCCTGGCCTGGCGGAATACGATCTCGCCTCGTTGCTTTTCGATCCATATGTGGATCTTTCCAACGCGGAGCGCGCCGAATTAATCGCGTATTACCGGGGACGCCAGACCGAAAATGGATTGACCATCGACGGCGATTTCGACGCTACGCTGCGATTGTGCGCAATGCAGCGCTTGATGCAGGCACTGGGCGCTTATGGCTTCCTCGGACTCGTCAAACGGCACAAAGGTTTTCTGCAATATATATCGCCGGCGATGAAATCATTGCGCGCGATTGTCGCTGAAATTGACGGACTGCAGCCGCTCGGAGTGAGCCTGAATCGCTTTGATTTGACCAACTAAATCAGAAACGGATTCGTCCGCCGTTCGGTTCCAATTTTTGTTGGCGGCCCGTGACCTGGCAGCACGGTCACGTTGTCGCCGAGCGGAAATATTTTTTTTCTGATGCCTTCGAACAGAAGATCGGCATCTCCGCCCGGCAAATCCCAGCGACCGACCCCACTGGCAAACAGAACGTCGCCGCCGATGAGCAATTCGTCTTTGCGCGAGAAGAAGCAAAGGCTGCCGGGACAATGACCTGGCACTTCGAGCACATCCATTTCCAGGCCGAGAAATTCTTTCGCTGGCGCCTCCTCAATCAGAAAATCGGGCTTCACCGGCTCGAGTTCCAACTCGAAGCCGAAGCTGCGGAAAAACTCCGGATCGGAAATCATAGGCTCAGTTTCAGGGTGACAACCGATCTGGCAATTGAAGTGCCGCTTAATTTTTGCCGCATCCGGGACGTGATCGTAGTGCCCATGCGTGAGAAGCAGAAGCTTTACATCGACATGGCGTGATTCGAGCCAGTTACAGGCACCGTCAGGTGCGTCGAAGAGCATCCAGCCTTCCGGCGCCTCAACAAGATAGCAATTGGTCTCGAAAATGCCGCCACAGAAGGTTTTGTAGATCAACACGCAGAATTGTAGCCGAGGTTTAATAATGACGAAGCACGAATGACGAATATCGAAGGAATGACGAAGCCCCGAACGGGTGTTGTCATTCGAACATTCGAGCGTCATTCGTCATTCGTCATTCGGATTTCGTCACTCCGTTATTGAATGTTTGTCCATATCGGTTGTCTCATCTCCTTACATGTCGATTTTGAGTCGCCATCTTGCGCTCCGGTCTGAAATCTGCGAACATGAGAAACCACTTTTTCCTCGAATGAGACGTTTTGGTTCATTGCTGGCCGCTTCTGCGGTCGTTTTTATCTTCGCGGTAGGGCCCCAGCCGGTCATGGCGAAGGCGGATGCAGAGAATATTTGCGTCTCGGTCGGCCGGCTTCTGGAGGAAGGGCACTACACGCAACAAAAGCTCAACGATGAGCTGTCGAAGAAATTCCTCCAGACTTATCTCGAGTTGCTCGATTACAGTCATCTCTTTTTCACGCAGAAAGATGTCGATGCACTCAATGCGAAATATGGCACCGCGCTCGATGATGACGTTCTTCTGGGCAATTTGAAGCCAGCCTACGAAATTTACGATCTCTACGCCAAACGCGTGGACGAGCGTGTCGCCAAGGCGAAGGAGCTGCTCAAGCAGCCCATCGATTTTAAGACCGACGCTACGATTGAGCTCAGTCGCCAAAAATCGACCTGGCCCAAAGATGAGGCCGAAGCCGATCAGCTCTGGCGCGGCCGCGTCACGAACGAACTGTTGCAGGAACATTTGAGCGAGCACCCGCTCGAGCCCGGGCCGCAACTGGTGACACGGCGTTACGATCGCCTCGCCCGCAATGTCCACGAGGAAGACAGAGACGAACAAGTAAAGCTCTACCTCGACGCGCTCGCACAAACTTACGACCCGCACTCCGAGTACCTGAGCAAGGCCGACCTGAAGAATTTCAGCATTAACATGGGCCTCTCGCTCGTGGGAATCGGCGCCATGCTCCGCAGCGAAGATGGCTACGCCAAGATCGAGAGCCTCGTTCCGGGCGGGCCCGCCCAAGCGGATGGACGGTTGAAAGTGGGCGACCGAATTACCGCCGTGGCACAAGGCCCGGCCGACTACGTCGATGTTCGCGAGATGCGGCTGGACAAAGTCGTAGAGATGATTCGTGGCAAAAAAGGCACGCATGTGCGCCTACTTGTGATTCCGTCAGACGCCGCGGACCCTTCCCGCCGAAAGGGTGTCGAACTCGTGCGCGATGAGATTAAGCTGAAAGATCAAGAAGCGCGCGCGGACATCATTATCAGGAAAGATGAGAACGGCGACCCGATAAAACTCGGCTGGATCACGCTCCCCTCATTTTATGCCGACATGGATCACCACCAGAAGAGCACCACGCGCGATGTGCTGGCGCTGCTCAAGCGACTAAAGAAGGAAAACATCGCTGGGTTGGTGGTCGATCTTCGACGCAACGGCGGCGGCTCACTCGAGGAAGCGATTTCGCTCACCGGGCTGTTCTTGAAATCCGGGCCGATCGTGCAGACGAAGGATTTTCACGATCACATCTCAATTTCGACCGATCCCGATCCGGGCATCGCTTATACCGGACCGCTGGTGGTATTGACCAGCCGGCAAAGCGCCTCGGCCAGTGAAATTTTTGCGGCGGCGCTTCAGGATTACGGACGCGCTGTGATTGTTGGCGACAAGAACACTTTCGGGAAAGGCACGGTGCAAACGATCCTCGAGATCGGACGATTCACCTCGCTGCTGGGTAGCCGTTCGCAGGATGATGGTGCGCTCAAGTTGACCATCCAAAAATTTTATCGCGTTGCGGGTGGCTCGACGCAGCTTCACGGAGTCGCTTCCGATATCGTGTTACCGAGTTTGAGCGATCTCCCGGAGCTCGGAGAAGGGGCGCTGAAGAACTGCCTGCCTTACGATGAAGTGGCCAAGGCGAAGTACACCAAATGGTCGGACACGCATTCGCTTTTCCTCGATCAATTGAAGCGACGCTCAGCAGAACGCGTTCAGAACGATCCGGAGTTTCATTACGTATCGGAAGACATGGGGCGGTTGCGTCAGAAGCTCAATGATAACCGGATCTCACTGAATGAAGGTGTCCGGCGCAAGGAGCTCGAGGACGACAAAATTCGCAAAGAAACGCGCTCGAAGGAACGCCTGGCACGTCATGAGGAAGAGCCGCGCATCTATCGTCTTACGCTCGACACCGTCGATAAGCCAAATCTCCAGCTGATCATGTTTCCGGGAAAGCTGGCTGCTGCGAAAAAGAGCGGAGTTTCCACAAAGGTCGCACCTGAAGCTGCCTCTGATGCGGATTCGGATTTGATCGGCGGCGAGGAGAACGACGACACCAAGGAACCCGCTGTCGATCCTGAGCGCGACGAGACATTGAATATTCTCAGCGATCTTGTCGATCTGACGCG
>DATMPQ010000110.1:0-6871 GCA_035567015.1 Chthoniobacterales bacterium
GCATGCGAACACATTTGCGCAAGCCTTCGATCGACAAGGCAATGAGTTGGTCGTCGCGCAATTGATAAGCATGGCGAATGATGTTGGTGCAGGCTTCATCGACCCCGAGCACCATCAGCATCCGCTCTTTTTCGGAGAACGAATAAGCGTCGAGGAAGGTTCTTACGAAACTGCGCATCAAGGCGAGATTAGCGGTGTGGCTGCTGAATTCGATCTTCTTTTTTTTCATCGCGCCATTAAAGAACTGAACAGACGTTGGCGTTCAATCAAGTCTGGAACAGCAAACTCTTGCCAGATCGACATCGTCCCGCGCGGGTGAATCGCGCAGTCCTTGGCCGCTAATGGAGGGACTCGTCGCGTGGCGAGCTCGATGTTAAAAATCAGGCGGCGAAGCCGCATAATGATTAGCATCACCCCCGAAAGCGTTCGGGGCCGATCCACCGCTCACGCCTTGATTTCGCAAAACCTGATGGACAGTCGGCGAAAGCGGTTGTTCAGTTTTGCGCATGTGGAAGATACTGGCGGCGCTGCTATTTCTCGTTGCGCCAGCGCTTGCGCGGGAAGAGGAGCAAGCCACCGCGTATGATGCCCTGCGCGTGGTGGGCGCGCAATTGAGCCGCGAGCTCGTGAACCACATTATTTCCGTGACCGGGGTGGATGGCAATCCCCAACCAGGGACCTGGAAGATTCTTCTCAATGATCCGCAGGCCCGGGGCGGTGTACGCGAAGTCGAAGTGAGGCACGGACGGATTGATTCGGAACGAACGCCGGTCCGCTCCATTGCCGGTTCGAGTGAAGGCGCCACGATCAACACCGCGCGCTTGAATCTCGATTCGAGCGGCGCCTACGCGGTGGCCAGTCATACCGCGGAAAGATCGAACACGCGTTTCGCCACCGCCAGTTACACATTGCGAACTGATGAGCATGGCGATCCGGTTTGGATCGTCACGCTGCAAAATAAGTCCTCGCGGCCGGTCGGCACCATTTACATCGGCGCGAATCGCGGAAACGTCACGCGCGCCGAGGGAATGTTTGCCGGCGCAAAAATGAGCGACGTGGAAACGGAGCGGGACGCAGAGGAAAAATCGGATACGGAGCATGCGCCATTTCACGGAGTCAGAACACGGATCGGTGAAAGTTTCATTCACGCGGAGCACGAAGCGCACGACACTTTCGAGCGCGTAAAGCGTTCGTTCAGCGACTTTATTAATGGCGATTAGGTGTGCCCGATGATCAACTGATGGGAACTGGCGCTGCGGACTCTGGAACTTGGCCGGCTCTGCCATTTGAGCTGTGGAAGGAGACCTGCACCACACTTCACATGTGGACGCAGATCGTCGGGAAGATTCGGCTGACGCTCACATCGTGGACGAACCATTCCTGGCATGTCACGCTCTACGTGACTTCGCGTGGCTTAACGACTTCGCCGATCCCATATGGGAATAATATTTTTGAGATTCGGTTTGATTTCATTGATCACGATCTACGGATTTTGAAGAGCGACGGTGCCATCCGAGTTTTGAAGCTGCGTCCGCAATCGGTGGCCAAATTTTATGAAGAATTAATGAAAGCGCTGACCGAGCTTGATTTGCCGGTCAAGATAGACCTCGTGCCTAACGAGATCCAAAATCCGATTCCGTTCGATCGCGACGAAGAGCATCGATCGTACGACCCGGAATACGCGAATCGTTTCTGGCGCGTCCTTGTCCAGGCCGATCGTGTGTTCAAGGATTTTCGTTCGGATTTTTGCGGCAAATGCAGCCCGGTTCATTTTTTCTGGGGCAGCTTCGATCTGGCAGTGACTCGTTTTTCCGGCCGTCCGGCGCCTCCGCATCCCGGAGGTATTCCGCATTTGCCTGATGCGGTTACGCGCGAAGCCTACTCGCAGGAAGTGAGCAGCCTCGGTTTTTGGCCGGGCAACGCCGCGGCGTCAACGCCGGTATTTTATTCCTACGCCTATCCCGAACCGCCAGGATTCGCGGAATCAAAGGTTCAGCCCCCGGCTGCCTCCTACAACGCAACCATGCGCGAGTTTCTTTTGCCTTACGACGCCGTTCGCACCGCGAAATCGCCTGACGACACATTGCTGGAGTTTGCCCAAAGCACCTACGACGCCGCTTCCACGCTCGGGAAATGGGACCGTGGCGCTCTTAAGGAAAAGAAACCAGCCTTGCATTCAGCAAAGCAACATTCGTAATTAGCCGAGATGAACCCCGGTTGCGCGGCCGAACAGCATGCTTGGCGTAAGGTCAAGGACGGATGGCGACCACTCTACGGCGATGTCGATCAAACGGGCGTTGCAGTAGAGTGGCACGACTTCCGCACCGAGCATGCGTTTAACTGGGGACGCACGTTTCATCCGCGCAGCCTTGAGTTTTGTTTGAATTTGCAAGGGCATGGCGAGATCGGAGCCAGCAGGAAAATTGATTATTCGCCGGGAAATTGCGGCTACTACGCGATCGGCGACGACTCGCTGCCCGCCTCGCGGCAAGGGCGGGATCATCATCAATTCGTCACGCTTGAATTTTCCCGCGAGCATTTGCAAGCGCAATTCGCGCAAAATGAAGCCGATCTGGAACCGGAGATTCGTCGCGTCATCTTCGGCGGCAAAGAGGAGAGCGTAGTGGCGCCTACGCGCCCGATGTCGATCCAGCAGCGGGATGTTGTGGCGAGCTTGGCGAATCCGCCGGTTGCGAAGACAGCGCAGATTCTTTGGTATCAAAGCAAGGCGCTCGAGCTTATGGCGCATTTTCTTTTTGCGCCAAAGGATCCCGAATTTTTTTGCATGCGGCAGAAACGCGTCGCGCGCGATCGCGTTCAGCGCACCAAGGAATTGCTCGCCCGCGATCTGGCCAATCCGCCTACGTTGGAAATGCTCGGCCACGAGGTTGGCTGCAGTCCGTTTTATCTCAGCCGCATTTTTTCGCGCGAAGTCGGGCTCACCATCCCACAATACCTGCGCAATTTGCGGATGGAGCGCGCGGCCGAGCTCTTGCGTACCGGCCGCTACAACGTCACCGAGGCTGCGACCGAAGTGGGATATTCGAGTCTGAGCCATTTCAGCAAAGCATTTTGCGAAACGATCGGCTGCTGCCCAGTGCTCTACCCGGCGGCGAAGAATGTGATTCTCGACCGTTGACGCGGAGCCGAGAGTCGAGAATCGAGATTCGTGAATCGGTGTAACGATTTAACGATTTAACGATTCACGATTTGACGTTGCATGAAAATCAGCCGCGCACTCATTTCTGTTTCCGACAAAACCGGCATCGCCTCCTTCGCGCGCGCTCTCGAGCGTCAAGGCGTCGATATTATCTCCACCGGCGGCACCGCGGAATTGCTGCGGAAAGAAAAAATCCCGGTGCGCGAGATTTCCAGTTTCACCGCCTTTCCCGAAGTGCTCGAAGGCCGCGTGAAAACTTTGCACCCGCGCGTCCACGGCGGCTTGCTTTACAAACGCGGCAATCCCAAACACGAAGCTGAAGCGCGCGAGTGTGGGTTCGAGCCGATCGATCTGGTCGTGGTGAATCTTTATCCGTTCGAAGCGACGATCGCGAAACCAGACGTAACACTGGCGGAAGCGATCGAAAAGATCGACATCGGTGGCCCTTCGTTGATTCGCAGTGCCGCGAAAAATTATGAATCTGTCACGGTGGTTGTCGATCCAGCGGATTATAATTTGGTGCTCGAGAACCTGCGCGATAACAATGGGGAGACCACGCTGAAGGTGCGCGAGCGTCTCGCCATCAAAGCCTTCATCAAGAGCTCGGATTATGATCGCGCCATCGGAAATTTTCTTAATAAGGAACAAACCACCGATGCGTCATTCTCGCTTTCATTGCCACTTGCCATCCGTCTGCGTTACGGGGAAAACCCGCATCAAACCGCCGCGCTCTACGGCGACTTCGATCGATATTTCGAAAAACTCCACGGCAAGGAACTTTCGTTTAACAACATTCTCGACATTAGCGCGGCGACTAATCTGATCGCTGAGTTTGAGGAACCGGCGGTGGCGATTCTGAAACACACCAATCCCTGCGGGGTTGGTTCCGATATGGATCTGCGCGCGGCGTGGGAGAAAGCGTTCGCCACCGACAAACAAGCGCCCTTCGGTGGAATCATCATCTGCAACCGGCCCATCGATGAACCGCTAGCCAAAGCGATCAGCGAGATTTTTAGCGAGGTCATCATCGCGCCCGAGTTCGAAGCGGAAGCGCGCGCCCTTTTGCAGAAGAAAAAAAATCTGCGGCTCATCCGCCTGCTTTCGCCGGCTGCTGAGGCGCGGCCAAAGATCGACATCCGCTCGGTTTCCGGAGGAGTGCTGGTGCAAGACGCTGACCGTGAAAACCAAATCGCGCGAAGTGTCGTGACACAGCGCGAGCCAACAAAAGCTGAATTGGACGCTATGCTTTTCAGCTGGCGCGTGGTTAAGCATGTAAAATCGAACGCCATTGTTTATGCGGCGGCGGATCGCACTCTCGGCATTGGCGCCGGCCAAATGTCGCGGGTCGATGCTTCTCGCATCGCGATTTGGAAAGCGGAGGAAGCCGGGCTTTCACTCAAAGGAAGCGCGGTCGCGAGCGACGCTTTCTTTCCGTTCCCCGACGGCTTGATTGCCGCGGCCGATGCAGGCGCAACGTGCGCGATTCAACCGGGCGGCTCAGTTCGCGACGAAGAAGTCATTGCCGCCGCCAACGAGCGCAATCTCGCGATGATCTTCACCGGCAGGCGCCATTTCCGCCATTAGATTCA
Organism: Chthoniobacterales bacterium; assembly: GCA_035567015.1. Lineage (GTDB taxonomy): Bacteria > Verrucomicrobiota > Verrucomicrobiia > Chthoniobacterales > UBA10450 > AV133. The sequence continues at coordinate 4,750 of DATMPQ010000110.1, forward strand.
TTAACGCCCGGATCAGTTGCATCCGATCAGTTCGAGGCTTGGCTTGACCAATTCCAGCGCGATGCGAGCCCATCTGACCGATCTCGCAATGTTCCTCAACCGCCGCGGGCGGAAGAGAGTGTCAACAACCAGATGCAGAGTACGCCGGCAATGACGAGCGCCACCCAGCTTGCCTCCATCGGTATGTGGTAACCGGCAACGATCACTTTGGCATGCGTGTAAAGCCGCGCCGCGTGACCGAGCGCAAAAATGCCAAAAACTATTGCCGCAACACGTAATCCAGTCGTTTGTGAGCTCATGTTTGTATTTTCTACGTCGGTCTTTATTTGTCAGTAAAAATGCGCGGGCATTCGCATTGCCGGACCGACATCTTCGTTTCGCGAGCGTTTTTGCTGTAGTCGCCACTCTCTCGCGCCGCTGTTTTATTCGTTAGGCGTTTTAAGCTGCCCGACTCCCCCGCATCGACGCTGCTTGCACGATCACGCCGACCACAGCGAGGCCAACAAATAGAATTGTCGATCCTGATTGCGGCAGCACGAGCGCACTCTGAATTAGATGCGCGCCGACAACTGAGGAGAGAATAATCAACGCCCAATCGAACAAGACGAGCAGGAGCAGCGCGCCAATAATTCCACCGATCACAAACGTGATGCCGACGTAATGCGCAAGCTGAACGAAAAATGATGCCGCAATTGCGACTGCCAGTTTGCCGCCGGCAAGAAAACCGGCGACGGCGATGGCAATCTTTTGCAAGAAAATTGCCAGCAATGCGCCAACAAATCCGAGCACAAGCGCAAGCGTCAGCGCCAGCAACGGCGATGGTTCCTGAATCAGATGCGGCGCAAGCTCGACGCCTGCCGCGAATCCCACCGCCGCCACAAACAGCCAAAACAATTTGCGCCCGAACAGCAGAATTACCGCGCCGATAATGAGGCCAATAATCGGAACGGGAAATTTCATCGAGGTCAACGAACTTGACACGATGGTTATCAACTAGGCAAGCAGCGCCAATCTAAATTAAGGACGAGGGCGCAATGGATCGAGGCCATCAGATTGATCCGCTGGCGCTTTTCATCATCGCATCCCGTTTCGGTTTGAATTCGATCCCTGGTTTCCATTCCGGGAATTTGGCGGCGTTGGCGACTTGGTAGCCGACTTCGAAAAGAAGATCGACGTCTTGCACCGCGCCGGTGAGGTCCCAATCGGGTTTCACTTCGTCCGAGACCTGATGGTAATCGTGCAGATCGAATTCATCGGACCGAAGCGGTGCGCCAGCCGGACGCGAAAGCAAGTGCTCGCCGTTTCCAATGTAAAGCGATGGCAAACCAATTTTTGAAAATTCAAAGTTGTCCGCGCGATAAATCTTCCCTTTCTCTGGCCGGCTGTTCGGGATGGCGACGCGCCCTTGTGCCTTTGCCGCGTCGGCGAGCATGTCGTCGAGCGTGGACATACCGAAGCTAACATCTTCAATGTCACGCGCTTTTCCCCAAACATTCATGCTGTCGATGTTGAGATCGGCCAGCGTTTTCTCCAGTGGATAAAGGGGACGCTCCGCGTAAAATTTCGCGCCGAGCAATCCAGCTTCCTCCGCTGTGGTGCACATGAATAGAACCGACCGTCTTGGTGGCGGATTTAATTTCGAAAACGCCCGTGCTAATTCGATGACGGCTGCGTCTCCGGAAGCGTTGTCGACCGCGCCGTTGAAAATTTGATCGCCTGGCAATTCGGGATGCCGGCCAAGATGGTCCCAATGCGCGGTGTAAATGATGTATTCATCCTTTAATTTCGGATCGCTTCCTTCGAGCTTGCCGATGACATTGTGCGACTTGAAGGAGCGCAAGGTTTGCTTGATCTCGATCTTCGCCTTCGCATTTAGCGTAACCGGTCGAAAATCCTTCGAAATCGCGGATTTCTTGAGCGCATCGAAATTCTGACCGCAATCGGCCAGCAATTTCTTCGCCACATCGAGTGTGATCCACGAACGCGCTTGCACCGCGTCCTTGTTTTTGTCCGGCGCGTCGAGCTCGAAATTTTCCTTGCCCCAGCTCGATTTGACCACTGAGTACGGATAGGCAGCCGGTTCCGTTTCGTGAATGATGATCGCCGCAGCCGCGCCTTTCTG
>DATMPQ010000111.1:0-3453 GCA_035567015.1 Chthoniobacterales bacterium
GCGTCGCGGATCTTCATGCCGATCGAATCGCAACGCCTGACGCTTGAAAAAACACGTTCTGGAACGTCGGCTGAAATGCGCCGCGCTCTGTTTCGCCTACCTGAAAACGCGAACTAATCTCCGATTGGGTGGCGCAAAAAAGACCGACATCGGTGCGTCCACATCTTTTGAGCTGCGCGCGAACCGCGCCGGAGGCAAGCGCAGGCGTGTTGCAATCACGGCTCAGATGTCCCAGCACCACGCGCTCGATTTTTCCCGGAAGCAATTGTTCAATCACGCTCGCCGCCGCAGCGTTCGAAAGATGTCCGTGCCGCGACTGAATCCGCTGCTTCACCGGCCAGGGCCGATGCTGATCGCGCTGCAAAAGTTTTTCGTCGTGGTTCGTTTCGATGACAATCGTCCGCGCTTCGCGCAACCGCTCAACAATCATCCGCGTCGCATAACCGAGATCGGTGATGAAACCGAGACTGCCCGAGCCAGCCTGGCAGGCGAACCCGACCGGATCGACCGCGTCATGCGGCACCTGAAAACTTTGCACGGTGATATCGCAGATCGAAAACTCGGAGCCGGTACGAAAAATTCGCCAGTTCCGATGTCGATCCAATCCCGCATGTGCGGGACACCGGATTGCTTCCGCGGTGAGCGCGTTGCAATAAATCGGCACATCAAATTTGCGGCAAAGCACTTCGAGCCCGCAAACATGATCGCTGTGCTCGTGCGTGAGCAGAACGCCATCAAGCTGCCCGGGCGTCACCTCGCATTGGGCGAGACGGAACGCGAGTTGCCGCGCGCTCAATCCACCATCGACCAGCAGCCGGCAATGATCGGTCGCGACCAGTGCGCTGTTGCCGGCGCTGCCGCTGCCGAGCATGGTCAAACTGAACACGCCGGTATTAAGCGATTGCGTTTCCGTTTTCGCAAATAGAATTCACGAAGCGACGCGATTAAATTGTGCGATCGGCCAAGGCAAGGATGCGTTGCTTCTTGGTACCGTAATCAAGCGAACGAAACACGCGGATTTCTTCCGAGCGTCTCATGCCGTTGAGCGTATCGAGGTAATGGGTGTAGCTGGAAGCGAGCTGGGCCGTCTCGAGGTAGCGGCCGCGCAAGTTTTGGCTGCGAAATGCCTCCGGACATTGTCGCGCGAAAAGATGGAATCGCAGCCAGCGGCGGTCGGTTCGCGAAACGCGCTGCGTTTTTCGAAAGAAAGCGACAAACAAGAGGAGCACAAGATAAGTATCGACCTGCGCTTGCAGCTCGAGATTGCGCACAAAATCTTCCGAGCCGATCTCGCGCGCGCCGCTTTTGAACTGGAGCGCGGCGTGAAGCGCGTGATTGATTTCTTCCACGAACATGATGAGCGAACGAATATTGTGATCGCCCAGTCCGGCGCGGGGATCGTGCCGCTCAAGTTGTTCGATCAACCAGCGCGAGTAATAAATACCGACGTAAAGGCGATTGTCGGCGCGGCGGAGGAACGTGCGGGCCAGCTCGCTTAATTCACGGGCCGATTTTCCCGCCAGAATCGACAATTGCCCGCAGCGCGCTCGATCAATCAGGCAATCTTCCAAGTTGATCCCGACTTGCGCGTAGGTCCGCTCGAATAAGCGCTGGATTTGACTGAAGAGTGTCTCGTTCACAAAAGCAACGAACCAACGCTTTCATCGTCGAGATTGAGCAGCTGATCGGAAAGTTGGTTCAGCGCGAGCCGAACATCACGGAAACGGCCGGCCAATTCCTCGAATACGTCGTTCAGTTCGCAACGGCGGGCAGTGGCGTGGGAAGCGACGAGTTGATAATTAGTGCGACCGACCTGCTCGTAGAAATCGATGTCGGGTGCGCCGCGCAAACTGCGGCGTTGCGTGTTCTCATGAAAGATCCCGCTAATAAAGAGCGAATAATTGCCGACGTGCGCGCGGAGCAGGAACGCTTGCTCAGGAGTCGCACGGGTAAGCGCGATGAGCATGTCGGAAATATATTCGCGGCCGCGACTGTCGATCTTCTCCGGCGCCTGTAATCGGTTCGCGCGGGAAAACGTTTCCAGGAGCGAACCGACATAATCGCAAAGCTTGCGATCGACAATTCCAGCTTGCTGCAAAACGTGCCGGGCGAGCACGTAAAAATAAAATTGCGACGAAATATGCAAGTGGCCGGCGTTACACAAAATCGCATCGACCAGCCGGGGATGATCGAGAATCGAATCGCGCGTTTCGACATCGCTCAAAAGATCGACCAGTGAAACGTGATCTGTTTTCGAGCGCGCGAGCGTGCGCACAACGAAATCAAAATCCGCGGCCGTAAATCGCGCCCGACAATTCGCCCTGATCATCGGGAACCCATCATGAGCAACGGACATGCCATTGGCAAGCCGGTTCCGTGAAAGGTTGGGGCTGGCGGAACTGGCGGAAGGGGTGGGATTCGAACCCACGGTGGGTTTAATCCCACGCTCGATTTCGAGTCGAGTGCCTTAAACCGGACTCAGCCACCCTTCCTTTTGTCTTACGCGCGGCGTCATCATGCCAAACGGCGCGCTCATTGCTCATTATCAAATGCCGCGCGACCTTTGTAAACTCTGGCCCGGCGTCTCCCACCGCGGGCGCAGGGGAACGGATTTGAACTCCGTTATTGCCGCGATGGGCCTGGTGCGAACGATTTGGCAATAAGGGAAAAGGGATTCGAAAAATGTTACAATTTAAAGCTTGATTGGGGTGTTTCCTGTACTGCATATTGTATGTCCGCTGGATGGCTCCCGCTATTACTTGTTGTTGACCTCAATTCACAGGTTGTTGGCTAGGGCTGTTCACGATTATTTACATTCATTCACAACCTCAAACCTTCTCCCACTGCCATGATTCAACTTAGACCCGGGATTGCGCCTGCGTCGCTTCGTAAACCGCATAAATCGGCCGAGCGCCGGAAAAACCGGGCTGCGAAAAAGAAAAATGCGGGTCTGCATTTCGAGCGCGTCTTCAGTGAGGCCGCGATTTCGCCGTTTGATCAGATCGAATGGGAACGGCGGACGGCGGAGATCACCGATGACGGCGGCAAGGTCATTTTCAAACAGGATAACGTCGAGGTCCCGAAGAGCTGGAGCGCGCTGGCGACCAAGATCGCGGTCTCGAAATATTTCTACGGCGATATCGGTAACGGGACCGACCCGCATAAAGGCGGACGCGAGACTTCAGTGCGGCAACTCATTCATCGCGTGACGCGAACGATTGCGGATTGGGGAATGGCGGACGGTTATTTTGCGGATGCCGGGGCGGCGGAAATTTTTTACGACGAGCTGACCTGGCTTTGCCTGAATCAACATGGCGCGTTTAACTCGCCGGTCTGGTTCAACGTCGGCTTGTATCATCAGTACGGCATCGGCCAAGGCGCGGGCGCCGGCAATTATTTTTACAATCGCGCGACCGGCGAGGCCGAGCGCGCTGCCACACAGTACGAATACCC
>DATMPQ010000112.1:0-3756 GCA_035567015.1 Chthoniobacterales bacterium
ACCAGATGACCCTTCTCTTTCTCGATCTCCGCGCTCTTCACAATCCCGTGAGAAACTTTCGCGAGCGCGATCTGTTCCGCCTCCGCCTTTGTGATCTTCGCCTGCTTCATCAACTCGGCCTCACTTGGTTGCGCGGCGAAACCGTGAGCGGCGAACGCGAACACCGCGGTGCCTACTGCGAGACTGAACATTAGTGTTTTTTTCATACGAACTTCGACCTTGTCCGTGCCCAAGCGTTCAACTGAGCGCGATTGCGCGGAGGTGAGTATCCTCTCGCCCAACAGCGGCCGCGCGAATTCTGCTTTCTTGTCGCGCCAGAGGTCCTGCGAAGGCGGAAACGATGTAACGATGTAACGATGTAACGATGTAACGATGTAACGATGTAACGGTTCACGTCCGCCAAAATACATGTAAAGTGAAGATCAGACCCTATTCTTCCACGTAGACCCCATTCTACCACGTCTCGCGCATTTCATGCAGACTTACCCTTTGGCTCTGAATATCATCAGCGCTTGCTGGATATTATTTGCTGTCATCTGGTTATTGGCGGCTTTCTGGACCAAGCGGTCTGTCTATCAGGAAAGCAGGTTGCAGCGAATGTGTTACGTCATACCGATACTTGTCGGCGGTTTTTTGCTGGCGAAAGGCCATCGGCTGTCTGATCCGCTCAACCATCGCGTCATTCCACACGTTGAGGCACTGGCGTGGACCGGCATCGTCTTATGCGTCGCCGGCTTAGCGTTTTGTATCTGGGCAAGGTTCACGCTCGGGCGCAATTGGAGCGGTGTGGTCACATTAAAAGGAGGACACGAGCTGATTGTTCACGGGCCCTATGCGTTGGTGCGTCATCCAATTTATACCGGGCTACTGACCATGTTTGTTGCGACTGTCCTCGTGCTGGGGCATGTCGCCGGAATTGTCGCTGCGCCGCTCATATTCGTAAGTATCTGGATAAAACTGCGCCACGAAGAAAAGCTCATGCTCAAGCAGTTCCCGAAGGAGTATGCGGCTTATCAACTGCGCGTGAAGCGCATCATTCCGTTCATGCTTTAAAACTTTCGGTGGTCTTCGACAATGGAGTGAATGGGATAAACGATCCCGCTGCGGCGGGACTGCGAGGGAAGCAGTGAGTGAGTTGGGCGACGAATGAATCTCAATCTTTGCGGCGATGACGTCGGGATCAGCAAAAGTAAGCGTTGGTTCCAATTTTCAGATTTCAGCGTTTCAGATCTCAGCTTTTGACCGGCGCTTCGGCGGGAGAAATTGAAGGAGGAGGGCCATGGTAAATGTCTCCCTGTTGAGAAAAAGAGGTGACAAAGGCGGCCAATCTCTGCTTCAATAATGTGATCGCGATCTGATGTACGTGGGCCCAATCACCAGCGAGGAAAAGTCGACCCTCAGCACGTACATCGGTGTCGCCATCGCGGTCGCGCTCACTACCGGGGCGCTCTACTTCTTTTTTCTCGCGCAGCAAGAGAAAAAGGAGACCACCGGTTTCGATCCGAAGCGGCCCGTCCCGAGCGACGCCGTCCTGAAACACCGATTAAAGCCGGACCAGTATTTCGTCGTGCGGGAAAGTGGCACAGAGACTGCCTTCCAAAACGAGTTCTGGAACAACGAGCGCACCGGCATCTACGTCGATGTCATTACCGGCGAACCACTTTTCACTTCGTACGACAAATTCGATGGCGGCACCGGCTGCCCCACGTTTACCAAACCAATCTCGAAAGATCTCCTCGTCGAGAAACTGGACACTTCGCACGATATGCAGCGCACTGAGGTGTGCGCCAAACGAAGCAATGCCCACCTTGGCCATCTCTTTTCCGACCCGAAGTCGCCGACCGGACAACGTTACGCCGTCAACTCGGCCGCCTTCCATTTCATTCCAATCGAAGGAATGAAAGATCAAGGGTACGAAGCGTTCCTGTCGCTCTTGGAGAAAAAGTAGCGTCCGAAGTAGATCAGAATACAGCGCGAGGGCGGCGCTGGATAGACGGTTAGGCCGCGGAAGGGTTGCGGTCCGGAGCTGGGCAAGCGGAGCGTCAACGGCGTCTCAGCATTTCAGCATGTCAGGTTCTTCTCGATTTTTGCTTTCCGCTGGGCACTCGGCCATACTCTCGCGCATGAGCCTGCGCAGCGGCGACCATGGAAGAACATTCTTCGACCTGCTTGTCGAGGTCGTCCTCATTACCGTAGGCGTTTTTCTCGCCTTATGGGCAAACAATTGGCACGAAGACCGCGAGCATCGGGCGCAGGCCCAGGCCGCCCTGCGCAATTTCGCCGGCGAAATGGAATTGAATCGCCAGGCCACCGAGCACACCCGCCAATATCACGAAACGCTCGCGCGCGAATTACACGAATTTCTCGTGAGCAAAGAGCCGCCGACCGACGATCGCTTTAATAAGAGCGTCCACTTCCAAGGGATGCGCCCGGTGACCTTCGAACATACCGCATGGGACCTGGCGTTGGCCACCCAAGCCTTATCCTACCTCAAGCCGGATTTGGCTTTCGACATTTCCAAGGTCTATACCCAGCAAGTTGCCTTTCAGAAACTGGAAGACAGTTTCCTCTCCAGTGCCTTTACGCCGGCCGTTCTTTCGAGCGAGAACCTCAAAGGCTTAGCCCCCGCGATGGAAATCTACCTCATCGAAATTAACCTGCAGGAGCCCGCGATAGTGAGCCGCTACGAACAAATCATCCCCGAAGTAAAGCGCGCGCTTGCCGGGCAAGGTCGGTAGAATTTCAGCATCTCGGCTTTCAGAGTTTCAAAAACGGGCGTCTTCGACTGCATGTTCTTGACTCACTGCAGGGTATCGGACAGAGAATGGATAAGGAGACAACCCCTCGCGCTCATTCCCATCTTGTGATGATCTCCAATTCCATGGCTCGCAAGCGCACGCGACGCGACTTCCTTTCCCTCGCCGGCAAAAGCCTCGGTCTGGCCGCGCTTTCTTCGGCAACGGTTACCTCGTTACTCAAAAGTGTCGAAGCAGCGACGAAGACCGTGGCGCATCTAACCCCGGAGGTGGCAGCCACGGACGAAGACTACTGGGCCATCATTCAAAACTCTTTCACCGTCACGCGTGGCATCATCAATCTGAACAATGGCGGTGTTTCGCCCAGCCCGCGGATCGTGACCGAGGCGCTGGTGCGTTACATCTGGGAACAGGAAGACGCCACCGCTTATACCATGTGGCAAATTCTCGAGCCACAGTCGGAAACGATCCGCACCGGCCTGGCGGAACTTTTCGGCTGCGACCGCGAAGAGATCGCGATCACGCGCAATGCTTCCGAGTCACTCGAAACTCTTTTGATGGGCATGGACTTCAAGCCGGGCGATGAAATTCTCACCACCACCCAGGATTATCCGCGCATGCTTACCACGCTCCGTCAGCGGGAGATGCGAGAAGGCCTGAAGCTTACGCTGATCCAGATTCCCATTCCACCCAAGAACCTCGATGAGATTAGCTCGGCATTTGAAAAAGGAATTACAAATCGAACGCGCCTGATTCTGATTTCGCACCAGATCAACATCACGGGACAGATCACTCCGGTGAAGGCTGTCTGCGCCATGGCTCGCGCCAAAGGAATTGAGACCATTGTGGACGGCGCCCATTCCTTCGCGCAGTTCGATTTCAAACAGAAGGACCTGGGTTGCGATTACTTCGGCACCAGCCTGCATAAGTGGTTGTACGCTCCCAAAGGCACGGGCATGCTTTACGTCAAACGCGATAAGATCGAAAAGATCTGGCCGTT
>DATMPQ010000113.1:0-22729 GCA_035567015.1 Chthoniobacterales bacterium
AGAGCCGGGGCCTGCATTATACCCTCGATTATCCGCAGACCGAAGATCGACAATTCACGCACGAAACGATGCTTAGCCGGGGCTAAGCTTGGAATGGATAGTGCTCTCTAAGGCATAACTGCCCGCCGCACTGCTTTTTCCGCCAGGAAAAAGCCTTGCTTAAAGGCGGAACATCGAATAAAAACAACGCCACATTCGGAATGAGAAGGATTATTGCCCTCTTTTTGTCGCTGTCGGCCGGCGGTATCTGTGCCAACGGCCAGTCGGATTCATCGAGTTCCCCATATGCGACCTCGGCGGATTTTGCGAAGTATGCGATGAAACTGCGCAATGAGGCGCTCTTGAAAGTCGAGCCGCAGGTCTTTGTGCCGACGGCTTCGCGCGCGGCGACGACTCGCTTCGTATGGAAAACCAACATTGTGACCACGGTGTTTTGGATCGGAGAACAGGCGGGAGGCAACAATCCGGTGCCCAATTACAAGAGCTCGTGGGACGCGAATTGGACCGGGGCATACGGTGGATTCGATAACCCTGATCCGTCGTCCCGCCGCAATTATGTTCCGATCGCTTTCATTCCCCATCAAAATCCATTCTACTGCGCGCTGCCGTATAACGACGTCACCCACAGCCAGTTCAAGCCAGAGGCGCCACTCGTCATCCCGTGGTTTAAGCAGGCCTACACCGGACCGGGGCAGTCGGTTTGCCAACATCGCTGGATTGCGATTCGCAAGCGCAATCGCACTTGCTACGCGCAATGGGAAGATTGCGGTCCATTTCGCACTGATCATTTTCAATACGTCTTTCAAAACGAACGGCCCAAGCCGAACCTGAACCATGGCGCGGGGCTGGATGTTTCTCCTGCCGTTCGCGATTACCTTGGGCTTGCGCCGACTGATGTAACTGACTGGCAGTTTGTCGACGTGCGCGATGTGCCTCCAGGCCCCTGGCGGAGCTACGGAGAAAACAACAATTTCGTTATCGCGAGGCGGCAACTCGAGAAACCGCTGGTTCAACAGACCTCGGCCAACGCGAAGAAATAGCGCTCCGACGGCGGCGCCCGCGAAACGGCGGCAACGTTAGCTGAGCAGCGACGCCAAGCCAGCGAAGTTCCGCTGCAGCTCTTCCGCCCGGTGTAGGAACGGCTCGCAAGTTCGGCGTTGCGCGACGCAGAACGCGGACAATGGTTGAAACGCGGTCGACACTTCCCTGTAAAATACGTCAATGGCGTCATTGAGTTGTTGCTCAATCGCCTGCATCAACCCGGAGCCTTTTGCTTCCATCTGCTGCTCATAGGTGCGCAGGATTTTTCTCCGCTGGTTGAATGCAACGATTGTCGTGACGACTGCAGCCGACGCCGCCAAGACGCCAGTGACGTCGGCCACGGCTGCGCTAGTCATGGCCGCGATCACTGTCGCGATTCCACCTGCTGCAGCCACGCTCGCCGGCACCCGCAGCCGCGCCGAAGTCTCGCGGAAGAGTTGCGCGAGCTGTTCTTCCACGGTTTTCCCTGAGACACGTTCGCTCACGGTCAGTTGAATCGATTGGAGAAGTTCACGCCTTTGTCGTGCAAAATCAGGAAGTGCGCGTGGCACCTGGGTTTTGAGGTCACTTGCCAATTGCTGGTCGATCATATCGTGCAATTGCGGCCAAAGTCCGCGCAAATCCGCTTCCAGCAAATGCACCGCATCTTCCACCTGCTGTTGGACCGATTGTCGCAGCTTCATTTCAATCTCCGATTGAAACTCGCGCTGCCATCGCGTGCGGCTAAAGAGGATTTTCCATGTCTGCGCAAGCGAGAGTTTCTCCTCAAGAAGTCTCAAGCCTTGGGCCGCACCTTCGCGGCACCCTTGTTCGACTCCGCGAAGCAGACCGGCCACTTGTCGCAACGTTTGATCTTTGCGGGCCAGAACAAACAGCTCGACATGCGCCAACCGCGCTTCGTCATGCGCAATGACATCGAGAGATGCTCGGAGCTCGCTCGTGATCTCATCGAGCATCACCTGTCCACTCTGGCACGCTGAGCGAAGCTTGAGAGAACGCCCGCCGGACTCCGTTACAATTAAGTTGATCTGCTCTTCCAGTGGACCGAATTGGCTCTCCCTCCAGAGCCGTTCCTTGTCCAGTCCAGTCGTCCGAGCGAGCAACGCGTCCCGGGCGGAGACGGCAAAGATAGGCGGGGTAAAGCCAAGTTTCCGCATAGCCGTATCTTCGAGATGCCGCCGGATGATGTTGACCTCGGCCCGCTCACGCAGGTCCGCTTGTTGCAAAACGAAAATTACATTCTTGAGCCATTTCTTTTGCACGAAGCCCAGGAAATCCCAAGCGGACTGGGTCCAGGGATTCACCACCGAGAAAATGAAGAGAACAACGTCGGCGCGCGGGACGAAGTTCTCCGTGATGCTTTGATGTTCCGAGACCATTGTGTTTGTTCCCGGCGTATCGACCACATTGAAGTCGCGCAGGAACGCGATCGGCAAGTACCGCTCGGTCAAGCGCGGCGAGACTTCGACCGATTTTTCCTCGGGCCCATGTCGAAAAATATAAATGCGGTCGGTCGCGGGCAGCACGTCCACCTTGGCAAACTCCTGAGCGAACAGAGCATTCAGCAGTGACGATTTTCCAGACTTCACTTCGCCAACCACCACGATGAGCAACGGCTCACGAACGTCAGTGAGGAGTCCCTGAAGAGTTTCGAGCCACGATGTAGCACGGCGCATTTCCGAACCGAGCTTGAGCAGACCAGCGAGCGCAGTTTCGAGCTCGCTCCGAAGCTGCAGATATTGATCCGCGATCATCCGCAATCACTAACCGTTCGGCGAAGATTCGGGATTGGGAGTTGTCGATCTTGAGGGCGGAGGGCTGATTGGTGCGGTAACATTCACGCGTTCGGCGGGCGCGGGCTTCGGCGGTTCCGAAGTCGCCATGCGAATCAATTCGGACACGGTCACGAATTTGAAACCTTTTGCTTCGAGCTGATCGAAAGTGGATGGCATCGCCTCGATCGTTCCCGGATGGATATCGTGGGACAGCACAATCGAGCCGGGTCGAGTTTCTTTAAGGATGCGATTGCAAACCACAGCGGGGCCAGGCCGCTTCCAATCCAGCGGATCGACGTCCCAGAGAATGATTTGGTATCCGAACTCATCGTGGATCCAACGCTTCTGGCGCGCGGTGACCGATCCATAAGGCGGCCGCATCAACGTTAGCCCTGTCCCGCCAGTGGCGCTCTTAATGGCGTCCTCCGTTCGCCGCAGTTCACGACGCACGCCATCATCGGACATCTTGCCAAAATTTGGATGCGACCAACTGTGGTTCCCAATTTCGTGACCTTCGCGCGCCGCGCGCGCAACGACCTCGGGGTGTTGAGCGACGTTTTCGCCGATCACGAAGAAAGTCGCTTTAATATGATGGGCCGCAAGGATATCGAGCAGTTTCGGGGTGAGCGTTGCGTTTGGCCCGTCGTCAAAAGTCATCGCGATGTACGGTCCATCGACATGAACCCAGTTGAACGTGATGCGCGGCTCGGCCGGCGTGGCCGGCTTATTCTTTCCCGCGACTTGCGATGCAATCGTGGTGTTCGCGCAAGTGAGATGCCCCGCGAGGAGTCCGAGGGAACAGAAGAAGAGAAAACGCGAAACAGACATGAGTCGAAGCGGCGAACTGGATGCGTGTATCTAGCAGAGGCGCCTCGTAACGCAAGGCAGACGGGAGTAGTAAAGTAATGGAGAAGCCGCGGCGAATTGCGCTCGTCTTGGCAGTCATCTTGCTCGCTAAAATGGCGATCCGCTGTGCCACGGCGCGGCCCTGGAGATTGAATTCGGGAAGTTTTTTGGATCGGGGAAAATTCCAAGGATGAGAATATTGCTCGTTGAGGATCATCAGGAGAGCCGCAAAAATTTGCAACGCTTTATCGAGCGGCGCGGACACGAGGTCGTCGCGGTCGACAGTGCGGAAGAGGCCGAACAAGCGATCGCGGCCCAGGCGTTCCCATTCCTGATTCTCGATTGGATGTTGCCTGGGAAAAGCGGGATCGAATTTTGTCGGGAGCTGCGTGCCAAGCCGCGTGGCGATGACATGTTTATTCTCCTCGTCACGGCGCGCGAGGATACTGAAGATTTGGGACAGGCGCTGGCAGCAGGCGCGAATGACTATCTCACCAAGCCGCTCGATCTCGCATTGTTGAATGTGCGGCTGTGCGTGGCGGAGCGGCAAATCCGGGAACTCGCGGAACGCAATCAGGCGCGCGTTGCCTTGCAGGAGTCGGCTCGTGCCATGACCGAGATCCTGGAGAAGACGACGGACGCATTTTTTGCGGTCGATCGGGAATGGAGGTTTATTTATCTCAACCCTGAAGCTGAGACGCTCCTTGGCCGCCGGCGTGATGAGGTTATCGGCAAAGAACTTTGGAAAGAGTTTCCGGAGCTGAATGGATCGCCCTTCGAAGTGAATTATCGCCGCGTGATGACCGACCAAATGCCGGTGGAATTCGAAGCGAGCGACCCCGCGGGCAAGGTTTGGTTCGAGATGCGCGCATATCCGAGCGGCGGCGGAGTGTCGGTTTTTTTCCGTGACGTTTCTGAGCGCAAACGCGCCGAGGAAGAGCGGCTCACGACCGACAAGCTCGAGTCGCTTGGTACCCTTGCGGGCGGCATCGCCCATGATCTAAATAACATTTTGACGGTCATCTCAGGCAACATCGGCCTAGCGCAGATCGAAGCACCCAACGATGCGAGCAGTCTGCTTTCGTTTCTTTCCAAAGCCGGTCAGGCCGCGCAACACGCCGCTCATCTCTCAAGTCAGTTGCTCACTTTTTCGAAAGGCGGCGCGCCGCTCAAGCGGATCGCCTCAATCTCGGATTTGCTGGGCCAGGCGGCTGAATTCTCCCTCTACGGCTCCAGTTTGCGCGCCGACCTCGACATCCCGGTTGATCTTTGGAAAGCCGAAGTCGATCAGGGGCAGATCGAGCAAGTGATTAACGCGCTCATGATCAACGCGCGCGAAGCGATGCCTCACGGCGGCGCCGTTCGCATCTCCGCGCGCAACGTGGAACTCGAAGACAAACTTGGCGCGCTACTTCCGGCTGGGCGTTACATCAAAATCACCATTACCGACCGCGGTTGTGGGATAGAGCCGGAATTGGCCACGAAGATCTTCGATCCCTATTTCACAACCAAGCCAACCGGGATCGGCCTGGGCTTGGCTATCAGCTATTCAATCGTGAAGAGGCACGGCGGAATGCTGCACCTTGAGAGTTCTTCCAGGGAAGGATCGACGTTCGCTTTCTATCTCCCGGCCGAACATGGACTCGGCGCGCCCGGGCCGCGAATTACGAAGCGTCCCTTCCGGTTTAATCATCAGCGCATCCTGGTGATGGACGACGAAACGGCCATCCGTGAACTCACTTCGCAACTGCTCGGCACTCTCGGCTTCGAGGTAACCGCCGTGCCGGATGGGCTCGAAGCGGTGAAGATCTACGAGCGTGCTCTACGTGCAGGCGAGAATTTTCAGGCAGTCATTCTCGATGCGACCGTCCGCGGTGGGATGGGCGGTCTCGCCACGATTGCGCGGCTTCGCAGTCTCGATCCAAATGTTACTGCGATCATTTGCAGCGGCTACTCCGATGAAGCCGCCCTCTCGGAATTTCTAACCTACGGATTTCGCGGCGCCTTGCCCAAGCCATTCACGCGTCGCGAACTTGCGGACGTGCTCCAGCGCGCATTTGAAGGCGGGAAAGTGAACTAAGATCGACGATGGGCGGTCAGCCTTTGCGCAATTTTTCCAGTTGCGCAATGAAAGCTGCCGGCCCATCGGCGAAGTAACCGTCGTACTGCCAAAGCTTACGCCCGTCGCCATTGAGCACGACAATGGTTGGAAATCCTTCCACTTGGTATTGCCGCGCGAGCTCTTGATTTTGTTTCCTGGTTTCTGGGCTCTGCACTTTCTGGCGCGGGAAGTCCACTTCCAAAAGCACGAGAGCCTTGTTCGCGTAATCCTTGAACTGTGGTTGGGAATAAACTTCTCTGTTTAACTTCATGCACCAGCCACACCAATCCGAGCCGGTGAAATCGAGAAGCACGAGTTTATTGTTCGCCTTAGCTTCTTGCTGCGCTTTCTTGTAATCGCTCAGCCACCCGGGCTTGGTCTGCGCGGAAGTTGTGATGGCGAAACCGATGACTGCAGCAAGAAGAAAGATCGATCGATAGTTTTTCACTCGAGCAATCTCAACTAAGCTGTTCCCCGGCGCAAGAGCGGGAGAACGCACGATCCTCGCCGGAATGGTTCCGCGTCGCGCGCCCAACAACGGTAGCCCGGCATCGAAACGCCGGGCTAAAAGCGGTTTCGAATTTAGCGAATATGTCCCGAGACGAGTTTGGTCATCTCGAACATGCTGACCTGACTCTTGCCGTTGAATACCGGTTTGAGAGATTCATCAGCATTGATCATGGTTCTCTTTTTTTTGTCCTGAAGGCCGTGCCTCTTAATGTAGTTCCAAAGCTTTTTGGTGAGCTCGGAACGGGGTAACGGCGTCGAACCAACAATGGCCGCGAGTTTGTCATCGGGTTGCACCGGCCTCATGAAGGCAGGATTTAGTTTGCGTTTAGAAGTTTTTTTGGTTTTCGGCATAAAGGCTGATTAATGCTTCGCTCGTTAGAGGGCAATACTAATTTTAAAGAAATAAGAAAATTTTTCTAGGCCGTCCGGCGGATGGCCACCGCTGCCACGTCATCCGGCAAAGAATGCTCGCCATCAGCAGGTGTCGCCTGATTCATCATGCTCATTAGCAGCGCTTCCGCGCTGGGCGCGGAGAGATCGATCATTTTGGCCAGATCCTCCGGCGTCAGCCGCGGTTTCTCACCGTTGGCGGCGCCAAACAAACCGTCGGTATATAGAACGAATGCGTCTCCGCGGCGAAGATCGATAATCGTCTCGATGAACTGTGCGCGTTCTACTAAACCGAGGGGTGGGGCCGAAGATGGGATTGGATCCGTGCCGCCATCATGGCGTGCCACCAGAAGCGGCGGATGTCCCGCGCCGACCACGTTCGCGCGTCCGCTGGTCGGATCGAGCGCGACGCACATGGCCGTCATAAACGAACGCGTGCCGAAAATATTGCGGAAATCACTGTTCACTGCTCGCATGATTGAGGCCGGCGCATCGTGCTCCACACTGCCGTGGTGAAAAAGAAGTTTTGCCAGGGCCGTGAGCAGCGCGGCAGACGCGCCATGACCCGTTGCATCAGCAATCCAGAATAAAATCCGACTATCGCGCATTCGCAGCCAGCCATAAATGTCACCGCCCACTTGAATGACCGGTCGATAACTAGCGGCCACCTCCCACCCTCGAAGCGCGGGCGGCTTTTGCGGAATGAGCGATTGCTGCGTCAACCTGGCGGCGGCTAGGTCGCGCTCCAGATTCTGACGCCACTCTTCCAGTTCCTCATTTTGATGTTGTAATTGACGACGCATGGAGCGCAGCCGCAACTGAGTCTCAATCCGCGCCCGCAACACTGCCGTGTTAATCGGTTTGGTGACGAAATCGTCCGCGCCGGCTTCGAGGCAGAGAACTTCACTTTCTTCACCGCCATGACCGGTTAGCATGATTGCGGGAATTTGGGCCACAGCCGGATCGTCGTCCGCCCGCATCCGTTTGAGCACCTCCGCGCCATTCAGCCCGGGCATATCGAAATCGAGAAGAAGAAGCGAGGGCTGCTCGCCATGCACGAGTTTTAACGTCTCGGCCCCGTTATCCGATTCATAACAGTCGTAACCGGCGGAGGAGAGAGTTCGCAACAGCATCTTCCGGCTCGTGGCGTCATCGTCCACTACCAAAATTCGATCGGCGGATTTCTTGTCCATTCTTCTTTAGATTCGGAAGCAACGGGGTGCGCTACTGTATCTATTTCGATTTTTGTGAAGGCGTTCTCGCGTCGCTCGTGGAGACGATTTAACGATTGGCAATGAACCAGAATCGAGGTACTTTCGTCGAACTGATTCTTATGAAATTTTCGCTGTCACTCGCGCTGCTAACCGCCTTCTTTATCTCTTCATGCGCTGACGTGGAGGAGCCGCCGCCGGGCGCCCGTTACCGCGCCTCCAATGTCCCTCCCAAACGTGAGCAATATCCTCCTCAGCAACAACCGTTCAACCCGAACGCCCCGCCGCCGGAAAATCCCGCGGCCGAGGAAACGTCCGCATCGCCCGCGCCAACAGCTGCAAGGGCGAAAGTGGCGAAAGGAGACTTTCCATACGGCATTCCCGTTCCGGGCAAGCCGCACGTGGTGGAGAGTCCTTTTTCGCCGGGTAAACAGGTGGACGTGGAGGGATTCGCCCCAGGTACGGAGGTGAAGGACCCGTACACGGGAAAAATCTTTCTCGTTCCCTAATTCGGCGCCGCGCTGACAGGTTGGACTGCGCAAATCGCACGACGAATTTCCACCGCCACTGGACAAGCACATCTTATATCCGATGCTCATCTTGACGTGTGATTGAACGCCGTGAGGCTGCGCTAGCTCTGCGAAAAGTTTTGGAACTGATCCTATGGAACTGCGGGTGAAGCGAGCGCCTCGAATCGACACCGAGATCACCGTCCCGGGCGACAAGAGCATTTCCCATCGCGCCGCCATCATTGCTGCGTTATCCAACGGCGTTTGCACGTTGCGCGGTTTTCTTCCGGGCAAAGATTGCATGCGCACAGTCAACGCGCTGCGCGCCTTGGGAATCAAGATCGAGCAGCCCGAGCCGGACACACTCATCGTCCACGGAAAGAAGCGGGTGCTCACGCCGCCGAAAGAGGAAATCGATTGCGGAAATTCTGGCACGACCATGCGACTTCTCGCTGGCTTGCTCGCTGGGCAGACATTTGAGAGTCGCCTCGTCGGTGACGCCGCGCTCTCTCGACGCCCGATGGACCGCGTGATCACGCCACTTCGAAAGATGGGCGCAAACATCGTGGCCGAGGGGCCGGAGCAGACGGCGCCTCTCCGTATCCACGGTGGCTCGTTGTGCGGAATTCATTACAAATCGCCGATTGCGAGCGCGCAGGTGAAAAGCGCCGTACTTCTGGCCGGCCTTTTCGCGAAAGGCAAGACCACGGTTGATGAGCCTTTACCCAGCCGCAACCACACCGAGCTGATGTTTAATTATTTTCTCGTGCGGACCGCAAAGGATGGCGATGGCAGCATCAGTGTTTTCGGTGACCAGGTGCCGGAGTCGCGCGATTTCACAATTCCTGGCGATATTTCCTCTGCTGCTTTCTGGTTAGTCGCGGCGGCGGCGCAACCGGGAGGTCATCTGCTGGTGCGCGATATCGGCTTAAACGATACGCGAACGGCGCTGCTCGGTGTTCTGGTACGAATGGGTGCACAAGTGCGCGAAGCCGTCGAAGATGTCGATCAACTCGAGCCGCGCGGAATCGTCGAAGTCACGGGCGTCCCGCTCAAAGGCACTGTTATTCAGGGAAAAGAAGTGCCGCAGCTCATCGACGAGCTGCCGGTCCTAGCGGTCGCCGGTGCGCTGGCCAACGGCACAACCATCATTCGCCAGGCGCAGGAGTTACGGGTTAAGGAAACCGATCGAATTGCCGCCATCGCGCACAATCTCCGCATCATGGGCGCGCAGGTCATCGAGAGGAATGACGGTCTCGAAATTCATGGTCCCGCTCCCCTGCGCGGCGGACGCGTCGCCAGCTTCGGCGATCATCGTATCGCCATGGCGTTTGCGGTAGCTGGTATGTTCGCCGATGGCGAAACGATTCTTCAAGATGCTGACTGCGTGCGCGAATCCTATCCGGGTTTCGAAACCGCGCTCGAAGAGTTCACGGATCCGAAGCGAATGCGCGCGAGCACACCGGTCATCGGTTCTATTTCGCCTGCGCGTCTCGAGGAAGAGTGATTCCGCGGGCACTTCGCTCGTGCCGCCGCCGCGCTTTCGCGGGCAGAAAGCTGCCAAGCGCGACTAGCAAGCATAATGACACAGACATTGCGCCGCCCTGAGGGTGACGACTACAGTGTGTGCGATTTTGCATGAAAAAAGCGCATCGCGTCATTGCTATCGATGGCCCGGCCGCTTCGGGAAAAAGCAGCGTGGCGGTTGAGCTCGCGCGGCGTCTCGGGTTTCTCTACGTAAATTCCGGCGCGATGTACCGAGCGATCACCTGGCATCTTCTCCAGCATGGAGTGGATCCGGACGATGGCTCGCGCATCGCGCGAACGGCCGAGTCTGCCACGATCACTTGCGGTCTCGAGAACAATCAGTCGCGCATTCTCATCGACGGTGTCGATCCAACTGATCATCTGCGGGACAGTTGCGTGAATGAAGCTGTCTCGCGCGTAAGCTGTGTCCCGCGGGTCCGCGAAATTCTCGTTGCGCAAATGCGCAGCTACGCTCGTCAGCATGATCTGGTCATCGAAGGGCGCGATATCGGCTCGGTTGTTTTTCCCGACAGCCCTTATAAGTTTTACATCGACGCCTCACCCGAGGTGCGCCTGCAACGGCGGGCCGCCCAGGGGCAGCGCGACAAAATCGCCGCACGCGACCGCGCCGATTCTTCGCGGCGCGCTTCCCCGCTCATCATCGCCGAAGACGCGCACGTCATCGACAGTTCGAATCTCACCATCGATGGCGTTGTTGGCGAAATCGTCGGACGATTGAAGATGAAGGGGCTGGCGATTTAACGATTCAAGAGGTGAATCCGTACTATTGGTTCGGTTACCATTTTAGCCGCCTGCTTGCCCGGTTATTCTTTCGCTTCCGCATCATCCACCGGGAGCGCATGATTCAAACTGGTCCGGTGATTCTCGCCATGAATCACCAGAGCTATCTTGATCCACCATTGGCGGGGAACGCGTGCGATCGCGCCATCTATTTTCTCGCGAAGAAAACCTTGCTCAAAGTTCCGCTGCTGCGCTGGCTGTTGCCGAAACTCAATGTCATTCCGGTCGATCAGGAAGCAATCGACCGCAGCGCGCTTAAAGCGCTGATTCGAGTCTTGAAGGCCGGGAACGGGGCGTTGGTTTTTCCAGAAGGCGCACGCACAGTGAATGGCAATTTGCAGCCAGCCCTGCCCGGAGTCGGCCTTTTGATTGCGAAGACGCTCGCTCCAGTCGTGCCGATGCGGATTTTCGGCGCGCACGAAGCGCTGCCCCGCGGCGGTGGCGGGTTACATCTGCATCCCATTACAATTGTTGTCGGCGAGCCGATTCATTTTGGCGAAACCGATCTTCACCCACGAGAAGGCCTCTACGCGCGCCTAAGCCAACGCGTGATGGATTCGATCGACGGACTCCAATTGGAATGACTTCGTTTGCGCGCGCAAAGATCGACATCGATATTTCGGGCGTGAATTTGCCGCAGCCGCCTTTAGACGAAAGGCCATCGCCGCGGGCTCCCAAGAGCGTGCTTGCGCTCATGCTCGTAGTCATTGTCGCAATGGCGCTGATCGCGCTCTACGCGAACGTGCAACGCTGGCGCCGAGCCGAAATCGAGACCGTTATGATCACACCGGCGTCGTCGCCATCCATTTCGCCCTCTCCATCGACACCGCCGCAATAAGGATGATACGAGTAGTTAGCGTGAAGCTTGCGCCCTCTTCGTCGCCAGTTCGCGCGCGTAGGCGAGTGTGTCAATCGCATCGACATTTTTGTCCCGCCGGATGGCTTTGATGCGCGGAAAACGCAGCGCCAGGCCGCTCGCGTGTCGCCTACTCGGCTGAATCGAATCGAAAGCCACTTCGAGCACGATATCCGGTTTCACTTCGCGATAGCGACCGCGATCGACGATCGTGTTTTGTTTGAAATGCTCGGTTAGCTGGGCGATCTCCGGGTCAGTCAATCCGCTGTAAGCTTTGCCAATCGGCAGGAGTTCGCCGCTCGTTTCGTCGCGCACCGCAAACGTGTAATCGCTTAACACGTTGTTACGTTTGCCGTGTCCGAGTTCCGCCGCCACCACTACGACGTCGAGCGTGGCCAACTCTTTCTTTAACTTGAACCAGAAGAGACCGCGCCGGCCGGGTGAATAAAAACTTTCCGGATCTTTGATCATGAGACCTTCGTTCGAACGCCGGCGGGCCTGCTGAAATACTTGTTCGATCTCCGCGGCCGAGTGCGCCGGGAAAACCTTCGCGATTTGAAATGGCGGCGGCAATCGCAAGTCCCGCACCAGCGCGCGTCGCTCGCGCAGCGGCGCTTTCAATAACGAGCGTCCATCGAGCCAAAGAAGATCGAAAGCGATAAATGCAACCGGTACATCTGCTGATGCAATATCGAATAAATCTGCGCCGTCCGTTTTGCGGCCGAGCCTTTTTTGTAAGTCGAAAAACGTCAATCTGCGACCATGCTCGAAAGCGATGATCTCACCATCGAGGATCAACTCGGCCTCAAAACGCCGCCCCTGTTCGGCGAGCTCCGGAAATTGCTCGGTCATGCGCCGCAAATCGCGCGAGAAAATTTCCACGCGCTCGGCACTGCGATGGAACTGCGCCCGGATCCCATCGAATTTATCTTCGACATAGACTGTAGCTGCTTCGCTCTGCGAAGCGTGGCGCAGACCTGCAACAAACCGGTCCCAGATTGCTTCTGCCGTTGGCTCGGGGCTGGCCAGCATGCATTTGATCGGGCGAAAAATCGACAACTCCGCGCGTTGTAATTCGCGACGCGAAGCGAGCGACGCAGTCGCGCCGATGTCGCCCAGAAGCATGTTTGCTTCCTTAACGTCGTCGAGCGCGACATCGAACGCGGTCGCGATTGCTTCTTCGACCAGTCCCTCGCGCAGCCCGATGCGCAGATCGCCGGTAAGAATCTTGACCACGTATCGGCCTTCGTCTGCCGAAATTTTCGTGAGACGTGATTGCAGCAATTCCGTTTTCGCGATTGGACCGCGCGTCTTGTGCAGCATGTCGAAGAAATCGCGCGACTGCGTGAGCGCGAGTAGCTCTAAATTCGTGCGACCGTCGAGCGCTTCGAACGCAGTCTTGCCGGCGTCGCCGTGACTATATGCGACGTGGCGAAATTCCGTCTCGCTCAATTTCGCGGCCTTCATGATGGCGCGATAAATGATCGAGCCTCCCACTTGTAGTGTGCGGCGATCGCTCTGCGCGAAAGCTCTGCCGGTAAAATAAATCGTCGCGATCGGAAGCCGCTCTCGGTCGAGCGTGCGCAAATAATCCGCGAGCAATCTGACTTTTTCGAGCTTCCCCGGCGTCGCGCCAATCGCTTCACCCACCTTCGCAAAGGTCGCGAATTCGGACGGGGTAGTGCCCGCATCTCGCGTCCCGGTTTCGACGTCTCGTCTAAACGAAGGTCGCGAAGGCCGGACGCCTTCTCCAGCACCCGAGGCGGGTACGCCACCTAGACTCGGGAACTCGAGTTGATTCTCATCGCTCAGCGCCCACGCTTCGACTCCCCGGTCACGCAAATCGCGCGCAAACTCGGCCGCAAAACCATGGAGCGTGAGGACCCGCTTTGGCTGCACCAGATCGACGTATCGAAGCAGATCGTCGTAATCGGCGTGATCGGAGAGAGGAAACGCGGCGTCAACTTGATAACGATAAACCGCATTGGGATCTACCGCCCAGCCACTGATCATCGCGACGCGTTTGCGCTGGATCTTTTCCAGCATGCGCGACCGATTCGCACTCGGCGGACAAATGAGAACTTTCCCCCCGACTTGGTTCGCGTTGTAGCGAACATATTTGCAAAACGACTGGCCGAATTGTTCGTAAACCTGTGTCATCTGATAAACGGAGCCGTGCAACATCGGTGTGAGTCCAGCTCCGTCGAGTGAGCAAAGAATTTCCTGCCCTTTGCCTAACGAGTAACCGAGCAGGACCGGCACCGCGCCGTCGTCGAGCGTTTCGCGACAGAACGCCACGACCTGATCGACTACCTGCTCAGTCGGCGGGAATCGATAGCGCGGCCGCCCAAAGGTCGTTTCCATGATGAGAGCGTCGGCCTGGCGCCATTGCGCCGGCTCGGCGGACTTTCCTGGACGCAGTTTGAAATCGCCGGTGTAAAGTAACGTTTCCTTTTCGGCGAAAAGAAAGAATTGGGCCGAACCGAAAATGTGACCGGCGGGCAGTAGCATTACATTTAGATCGTGCACCATTCGCTTTTCGCCGAAGGGCAAAACATGCTCGATGCGCGTCCCTGGGAGCCGCGCTTGCACGAGCCGCGCGGTGCGCTCGGAGACAATGATCTCGTCATGCGGCGCAATGTGATCGCTGTGTGCGTGCGAAACGAAGGCGAAGCGCTTTGCGTCCCACGGGTCGAGCCACAGATCCTGGTCGGGCAAATAGAGACCGCGCTCATACCGAACATGGATCATGCGAAAAATTTACCGTGGATCGACATAAGCAAAACCGTGTTTGCTCGACAATCTGATGCTGTATTGGCCTCAAATCTAACCGTGGTAGGCGCGTCACGTTTATAGAACATCCTCTCAAGAGGGAAATAAGCTCCTGAGCCGTCGCCCTCCGACCGACGCGACACCCGTGCGATTTTCACAACCCCCGTCGGGCTCCGTAGAGCGAATGGACTACAACCTCACTTTGAGAGGCGAATCCCGTCCTACAAACAGAGCGTGCTCACCGGCGCTCCAAACCAATAAAACTGATCCATTACCTCGCCAATCGTGCTGAGATTGACACGCGACGCCGTAACCGTTTTCATTAAGCCGATGAAGTTGGTCGCTCTACCGCTTGGTTTGCTTCTTTTCTGGAGTGGTTTCGCCGGTGCCGCGGAAGAACCGAAAGTGTTGGCCAAGGTAAATTCATTGCCGGTGGCGCTGGATCGCGATTTCGAGTTTCGCAAGACAAAACTCTATTTCCTAAACGACAAGCCAGAGACTCAAAGAGGACTGAGGACAGCGAGTTCCTCGAAACCAGGAAAACTTGGAAGCACGACGCCATCTTCAAAGTCGGCGACCATTCAAAATGCGTCGATTACTTTCGAGCGGCAGTATCGTCTTTTCGGCGCCGTGACCGGGCTCGATCAACATCAGCGTTTTGGCGATTACTTCGATTTCTTTTGGCGCGCCAAGCGCCCGGCCGATCTCACGGTGCGTCTGGAGTATCGGCAGGAGAAGCTGCACTCCTTCGTTGAGGCGCAGGCGATTTCATATCCAAATGCCCGCGGAAATCATAAGACGGAGTTCAAAGTAATAGGCGACGATTATTTTGACGACGGCCGCGTGATCGCGTGGCGTTGCCTATTAATTGAGAATGGCCGGATTGTGGCGGAAAACCGCTCCTATATGTGGGAATGAATCGAGCGGATGGCACCCTTAAGAGATAAGTCTCTCGGATTCATGCAGTTCAATTGGAGGCTTGGAAACATCTTGGAGATCAGTCAGGTTTGACAGGCTGCCGGTCAATCTTGTATCTTTATATCAACCAACTGTGGAATCATCGATTCAAGTAGGGGTGAACGGCCCAGCCGTCTGGGTGAAGGTGGAGGGTAAAGGAAGCTTCCTGAACAGCGGAAACCTGAAGGAGTTCGCGCGCGAAATGGTCGATCGCGGGTACCGCGAATTTGTGATCGACCTGGAAAATTGCGTAATGATGGATTCCACCTTCATGGGCACGATGGCTGGGATGGCGCTGCGCCTCAAGGAGCTCGGCCGCGGTCATCTTCACATTGTTCACTGCGGAAATCGCAGCCGGGATCTCCTGTCTGGGCTTGGTCTTGATCAAATCTTTAGTATTCATGGCAATGGCTCAGGGGCGCCTGATTGCGCGGCACTCCAACGCGATCCCAAGGGCGAATCACCCGAAGAGAAGAAGCACGACCAAGCGCAGACGATGCTGGAGGCGCACGAAGCACTGTGCGAGGCCGCTCCGGAGAATTTTTTCCGGTTTAAAGACGTCCTCGATTATCTAAAGCAAGACCTTCATCACGAGACGGCGTCGAAGTAAGCTGGCCCGTCCAACATGTGGCCGATTCTCCTCTTCGGACTGCTGCTCGCGTCTGTCGCCGGGTGGATCTTCACCGCCCTGCGGCAGGCCCGGCGGATTCGAATCCTGGAACGCTCGAAAGAGGAAATCCAGGTCGAGGAAACCCTCGTCTTCGATTTCTTGCACGGGCTCGGTGAAGCGTTCAGCGAAACCATCCGGCCCCATGACCTGCATCGCTTAATCGTAGAAGGCGCGACGCGCATTCTGGACGCGCACGGCGGCGCGCTTTACATGGCCGATCGCACGGGCAAGAAACTGACGCCGGCGTTCATCTCCAAGGGTTGTCCGCCGCTTGTCGATGTTCCGCCGCACATTTTGCAGCAGGCTGCATCTACGCCCATCGCGCTGGAAAGTTATCTACGTCTTCACTCTGTTGCTTTGGGCGATGGCATGATCGGTCGTGTCTGGCAAACTGGAGAAGCGATTTGTTTGAATGAGTTCTCCGAAGCGCCCGAGTTGGCAAAGCTGCGCGACACTGCGTTCGGCACGGCCTCCGTGATGATCGCTTCGTTGCTTTACGGAAAGCAAAACATGGGCGTGCTCGCGCTGGGCAACGGCCCGAGGGACACGCCATTTTCACAGAGCGACTTTGTCGTCTTCAAATCGATTGCCGAACAATCGGCCTTCGCGCTCTACAACGCGATCATTTACTCGGAGGCGAACGAAAAGAAGCGGCTTGATCACGACCTTGAGATCGCGCGCGACATTCAGCGTGTCTTGTTGCCGGCAGAACCGCCGTCTGTAAACGGCTTCGAGATCAGCGGCATTAACGTTCCCGCGCGCCAGGTAAGCGGCGATTATTTCGATTACATCAAAGTGGACGAGGAACGGCTCGGCGTGGCGATTGCCGATGTTTCTGGCAAAGGCGTGCCGGCATCGCTCATCATGGCGATTTGCCGCAGTGTCTTGCGCAGTCAGGCGGCGGAGAATCCTTCCCCGGCAGATGTTTTGCGAAAGGTGAACCGCCAACTTTATCCCGACATTAAAGAGGACATGTTCATCAGCATGGCCTATCTCATTCTCGATCACGCGCGCAACGGCGTCATGCTGGCGCGCGCTGGACATGACGCGCCGCTTCTCTACAAGCGCGCTTCGAAAAAGGTTACGCCTTTGAAGCCGCCCGGCATGGTCGTCGGAATTGACAGTGGAAACGTCTTCGATAGGATAACGGGCGATTTTCCCGTCCCGCTCGAGCGCAATGATTGCCTGGTCCTCTATACGGACGGAGTCACGGAAGCGCTCGATACCGATGGAAACGAATTTGGCATCGAACGCACCATGCAATCGGTCCTGGCCAGCGCGGACAACGGCGCCCAGGCCATTATCACGCGGTTGATCGACGATTTGCGCAACTTCGTTGGATCGCATCCGCAAAATGACGACATCACCCTGATTGCCATCCGCAAAACATGAGAAAGATTTCCAAAGACAAACCTGACGACCCGAAAGAGAGATCGACATTTTCTCCCGAACCGGCGTGCGCGGCTCCGTCGAATGTAGAGCAAACCGAGACCGAGGATCCGATGGCCGGTTTGCAAGCCGATCTCGATCGGTTTCGCGACCTGGCGCTGCGCAGCCAGGCCGACTTCGAGAATTACAAAAAGCGTTACGCACGCGAAAAGGAAGAAGCGATCAAGTACGCCAACAGCTCGTTGCTCGAGCGGCTCGTCACAATTGTCGATAATTTTGAGCTTGGCCTCTCCGCCGCGCGCGGCGAAGGCGAAGACTCGCCCATCTATTCGGGCATGCGTTTGGTTCTCAAACAACTCAACGATTTCCTGGCTGAAAATGGATTACAGCCGATCGACGCGGTTTTCCAGAGATTCGATCCGAATTTGCATGAAGCAATCGCGCACGAACCAAGCGAGGAGTTTCCGGAAGGAACGGTCATCCGCCAAACGCGTCGCGGTTATAAGTTCAAGGGCCGTCTGCTACGGCCATCGAGCGTGGTCGTCTCCAGCGGTCCGGCAAAATAATTGCTCGGGTTGTCTCTTACTCTTGCTCGTGTTCGTGCTCTTACTCCACGTCGATTTCGAGCACGAGCACGAGAAAGAATTAGTCGGAAGGTTCATGATTTATTTCTTATCCGCGTAATCCGCGGTTGATACTACAAATGGCAACGAAAAAGCGCGACTATTACGAAGTCCTCGGCGTTGGTCGGAATGCCTCCGATGAGGAAATCAAGCGCGCTTATCGCAAGCTCGCGGTCAAGTTTCATCCCGATAAAAATCCCGAAGACCCGCACGCCGAGGAGAAATTCAAAGAACTCGGCGAAGCCTACGATGTTTTGATGGATGCGGATAAACGCGCCACCTATGATCGTTTTGGCCACACGGCCTTTGCGCAAGGTGGCGGGTTCGGACGCGGGGGATTCCATGATCCGTTCGACATTTTCCGCGAGGTGTTTGGCGGCGCCGGCGGCGGAATCTTCGAGACGTTTTTTGGCGGCGCCGGCCCGCAAGAAGATCGGCAGCGTGGTTCCGATTTGCGCTATGACATGCAGATCAAGCTCGAGGAAGCAGCTTTCGGCGTCGAAAAAGAAATTGAAATCCGTAAGCTCGACCCTTGCGACAAATGCAACGGCTCCGGGGCGGAGCCCGGTTCGCGCACCATCAATTGTCCTGCTTGCGGCGGACGTGGCCAGGTGATTAGCTCGCGCGGCTTCTTTCAGGTCTCACAAACTTGTCCCCGCTGTCGCGGGGCCGGCCAGATCATCGAGAAACCGTGCCGGCAGTGCGGCGGGGAAGGTCGCGTGGAAAAACCGAGCCGCGTCAAGTTGAAGGTTCCAGCCGGGATCGCGGATGGCTCGCGCTTGCGCTCCTCGCGCAACGGCGAGGCTGGCATTCGGGGCGGCCCGCACGGCGATCTTTACGTCGTCGTTCACATCCAGGAACACAAAATCTTCCAACGCGAGGACGATCATCTTTATTGCGAAGTGCCGATTCCGTTCAGCGTGGCCGCGCTCGGTGGCGAAGTCGACGTGCCCACTCTGGAAGGCAAAGCGCAACTCAAAGTGCCGGCCGGCACGCAAAGCGGGCAGCTGTTTAAACTTCGCGGGAAAGGAATCATGAACGTCAACGGGCGCGAGCGCGGTGATTTGCTCGCGCGTTTGCTTGTCGAAGTGCCGACGCGATTGAACAGCGAGCAGCGCCAGAAGATCGAGGAGTTCGCCGCGCTCTGCGGTGAAGAAAACACGCCATTGCGCAAAAGTTTCTTCGAACGCGCCCGGGAATTCTTCCGGGATGTTTGAGGTTTGGTTTCTTCGAGCGCCTCTATCACTTACTTGGAACATCGCTTTTACATTTCGCCGGAGAATTGGAATCCCGATGCGCTCACCTTAAGCGGCTCGGAAGCGCATCATTGTCGCGACGTGCTACGGATGACACGCGGAGATAGGGCCGTTCTCTTCAACGGACGGGGACGCGAAATCACGGCAGAGATTGCCGATGTTCACGCCGGGCAAGTTCGTTTGCGCAAACTGCACGAGAGCCAAACGCCGCCGCTTCGTTGCCACATTACGCTTGGGCAGGCGATTCCGAAGGGGAAAAACATGGAACTGATCGTGCAGAAAGCCGTCGAGATCGGTGCGTCTGAAATCGCGCCGATTATTTCTGAACGCACGATTGTCGATCTTCACGGGAAGGAGGCCACGCAAAGAAAATTGAAATGGCAAACGGTCGCAATCGAAGCGGCCAAGCAATGTGGGCAAAATTGGCTTCCGCACGTGCACCTTCCGCGAAGGCTCAAAGAATTCCTTGCATCCGTAGAGGCGGGCGTGTCGCCTGCACAACCGGCGGCCTCGCAGCCGACACGGCTGCCTCTACAGAAAAATGTTTCGCGCTATGATTTGCAATTGATCGGTTCGCTCCAACCCGATGCCCTCCATTTGAAAACAATCCTGGCCGATTTTTCGAGCGAATATCGATATCTTCCTTCCAGCGTCTTCATGCTCATCGGCCCGGAAGGCGATTTCACTCCGGCTGAGCTCGCGCTCGCGCGCAGTCACGGCTGCCGCCCGATTACGCTCGGTCCCATTATTCTCCGGGTCGAAACCGCCGCAATCTATTGCCTGAGCATTCTTTCTTACGAATTGCTCGTGTAGGTGGACGCTTCACCCGCAACCTTCCAAAAAAACGCTGCACCCGGCGTGGCCGCCACTGCATTCGTTGGACATTGAACATTGGAGCGGCAAGAGATCTTATCGAGATGCTCGG
The DNA here is from genome assembly GCA_035567015.1 of Chthoniobacterales bacterium. Taxonomy (GTDB): domain Bacteria; phylum Verrucomicrobiota; class Verrucomicrobiia; order Chthoniobacterales; family UBA10450; genus AV133. Next base: position 20,160 of record DATMPQ010000113.1, read on the forward strand.
CTGATGACGGAAGGTACCCGAGAATCTCGGCGGTCTGGAGATCACCGCTCCTTGCTTATCACTCGTCGCTCATTAGTAAATGTACGGCGCGGAAAGTTGGAACGCGTTCTTGATTAACTCCAGGCGTGGCTTGCCGTCTTCCGCGATGATCACTTCCACGACATCGAAACGGAATAGGATGTCGGGATTATCGAGCATGCGAAGCCAGGCAAGGCCGCCGCGCGAGATGCGCTTTTGTTTTCGTCGATCCACCGCCTCAATGGGCCGACCAAAATTCTCCCTGGCGCGCGTTTTCACTTCGACGAAGACGAGCGTGTCGTCATCGCGGCAAACGATGTCGATCTCGCCACCGCTGTGTCCGCGAAAATTGCGATAAAGAACTTTGTAGCCGTTCTTGCGCAGAAAACGGCCGGCCAGTTTTTCACCGAGGAAACCGCGTCGAAGATGGTCAGATGAATGCTTCGAGCGCGAGAAGCGGTTGCGCCACCGGCTCGAAAGATCTGCGATGGATCGGACAAGGCCCGAATTCATGGAGTTTCGTGAGATGCAGTTCGGTGCAATAACCTTTATGCTGGCTAAAACAATATTCCGGGAAACGCGCGCAGAAGTCACGCATCATCGTGTCGCGCGTCACTTTCGCGATCACGCTGGCGGCGGCGATGCTCAGACTGTAGCAATCCCCGTCGACGATCGCGGACTGTGGAAAGGGGAAGGGAAAAACGGGGAGGCCATCGATCAAAACGTGATCGGGCAGGATGGCGAGGGCCGTGATGGCGGCGCGCATCGCTCGGTGTGTCGCGCGCAAAATGTTCATTCGGTCGATCTCGATTGAATTGACGATGCCGACCGCCCACGCAATCTCGGGATTGGCGACTAACTCATGATAAATTTCCTCGCGCAGTTCCGGCGCGAGCTGTTTGGAATCATTTAATTGCCGGTGTCGGAACTTCTCCGGAAGAACCACCGCCGCCGCCACAACCGGGCCAGCTAGGGCGCCGCGTCCGGCCTCGTCAATCCCGGCGATGCGAGCGATGCCGAGACTGCGCAATCGACGTTCATGCCGGAACCCGCAACGACGATACATTCGTGATTTAGTAGAATTAACGATTTGGAGAACCGCTTCAATCGCTAATTCGCTAAATCATTAAGGCTTCTCATTCTCTCACTGCCGTCGCTTCCTTGCCTTTGCGTGTGCGGAGATAATTCAGCTTGGCCCGCCGCGCACGGCCTTCTTTTTCCACTTCGATTTTTGCGATGCGCGGTGAGTGAAGCGGGAAAACGCGTTCGACCCCTTCGCCGTAGGAAATGCGTCTCACGGTGAATGTTTCGTTAAGCCCGCGTCCTTTGCGGCCAATCACGATGCCGGCGAAAATCTGGATCCGCTCCTTATCGCCTTCCACCACCCGCGTGTGGACGCGGACGCTATCGCCCACGGCAAACTGCGTCCCATCGCTCTTTTGCTGCTCTTTTTCGATCGCGTCAATAATGCGGTTCATAATTACCTTCCGCTGCCCTGCCGTAGCCTCGGCGAAGGCAGGGCTCGGCTGCCGGGCAAACATTTTCAGGCGAACGCGCTAAAAATGCAAACCGAAACCTGCAGCCACGCACCTGTTGCATGTCGGGGCGAGAAGATGTTCAAATTCAGGCGGCCCGCGGGGTCGCGGCTACGAGCGCACCTACACATCGAGCTTCGCGTCGTCACCGAGTTGTGCTCCAAGTTCGTTCCCGTTATAATCGACAACACCGCGCCCGTAGCTCAACTGGATAGAGCGACGGCCTCCGGAGCCGTAGGTTGCGCGTTCGAGCCGCGCCGGGCGCACAGCATTTAGGGATTTAGGGCACGAGCCAATTAACGATAGGAAATTCTAAGCGGTGTATCGGAATCTGACTTTGAATCAGAGGTCCACACATCAGGCGAATCACCGCTCCAACCGCTTATGGTACGTAAGTAACTCAATAACGTCGATTACATAGACGGGAACCCAAGAAAGACAGAATACCTCTCAGTCTAGCACATAAGGTCAACCGTTTCTTTTGATCAATAAGTGGCCTCTTGGGTCACAGCCATCTCGGTGAATAGGACGTCCTCCTGGAAAGAGGTCTGATCCGGCCCCTCGCCCACCGATCATGCCGCACACAGCCAATTTCCGCAAATAAGACCAAGGTCCAATGTGCGGTTTTTGCTCCTTGTCCCAAACTTTTGCCATGACTCAGGGAGAATCATTCACAACCGGCGTGGCCCGGATAGCGCAGAAGCAAAATAGCCGCGGGTGGAAAGGGAAACTATGATCACCATTCATCCCTTCGGACTGGCAACGCTGATCGACAACCGCGAACCTTTGGACCTCATCGATGTTCGGACGGACAAAGAATTCAAAAGCTTTCACATCGCGGGTGCGCGATCGGTTCCCTTGAAGAAGCTTTCCGCACCCAAGGTGCTTCAAGACCGGAAGAGCGCGACGACTGAACCTTTATACATCATTGGCGACGGCCGCGTGCGGGCGAGTCTCGCCGCCGGCATCCTGACCGGAGGAGGCCGCTGTCAAGCGGTCATCCTTGACGGCGGAATG
>DATMPQ010000114.1:0-21618 GCA_035567015.1 Chthoniobacterales bacterium
AGCGCTGCATTGGGATGAGATGGTTCGTTACGTGCAGAAAGCAATTCCGAGCTATCCGACTCTGCCGCTGGTTCTACCGGACAAGACATTTCCAGGGGACTTCGAGCTGCAGGGCGGCCGCGTAAAGGCGATCTATCTCGGTCCCTCTCACACGGCGGACGGCGTCTTTGTCTTCTTCCCCGAGGAAAAGGTCCTCTACGGCAATTGCATTCTCAAAGAACAGCTCGGCAATCTCGATTTTGCCGACGTCGCTGAATATCCCCGGACGTTGCAGAAATTGAAGCAGCTCAATCTTGGCTTCACGACGATCGTGGCCGGGCACTGGTCGGCGCTACACGGGCCCGAGTTGATCGATCAATATCTGAAGCTGCTGGCTACCAACCACGGCAACGTTCGCGCATCGCAGCCAAAGTGATATACGACATCACGCCACCAATCACGCCGAAGCTCGCGGTCTGGCCGGGTGATACGCCGCTGAGCCGCGAAGTGCTCAACGATATGGCCCGCGGCGATAACGTCACGCTGTCAACGTTGCGCGCGACGATGCATCTCGGGGCACATGCGGATGGACCAAATCATTACGGCAAAAACTCCCCGGCGATCGACGAGCGTTCGCTGGATTACTACCTCGGCCCTTGCCAGGTGATCCGAGTGGACGTCGCACGCGCGACGCGCGTCACGCCTGAGATGCTGCCGCCCAAAGTGAGTCGAGAAGTGCCCGCCGTTAGCGGGAGCGATCTAGCATCGCGCGCGGCCGCCTCCGTGGAAGGCTCCGGCGCGCCAGGGAACGGACGATCCACCTGCAGCCGCGCGTTTTATTCGCTACCAGAACGTTCCCCGACCCAGAGAATTGGAACCGCGATTTCGCGGCGCTCTCGATCGAGCTCGTTGATTTTCTCCACGAACGGGGCGTGATCACTGTTGGAATCGACACACCTAGCGTGGACCTTTTCGAATCGGAAGATCTATCGGCGCATAAGGCAATGCTGTGTCACGACATGTCGATCATGGAAGGGCTCGTTTTGAAGGATGTGCCCGAAGGGATTTACGAATTGATTGCGTTGCCGCTCCGATTAGTCGGATTTGATGCGAGCCCGGTGCGAGCGATACTGCGGACAGTGTAAAGGTGGAACGCGCAGTCCCTTGCGCGTTGTTAAAAATGTCGGCGAAGCCGAGTTGATTAACATCGCCCGGCGGAGCGGCCGATCCACCTCAGCTCATTCCAAGAAATTCGCGCGCGGTTCCTGATAGCAGCTGCGTCTTTTCTTTCGCGGGCAGCTCGATCGATTCAATGAGCTTGCCAGGGTGCGCTTCGCCGAGCGGGAATGGGTAGTCCGATCCGAGCGCGACGCGTTGCGCGCCAAATAGTTTGAGCAGCAACATGAGCGCGTCGGTATCGTGAACGAGCGAGTCAACGTAAAAACGCGCCGGCGCCAGGCCGCCACGGCCGTCGCGCTGAGCGAGATATTTTCTCGGGTTCGTCTTGTTTTCCGTCGCGACCAAATCGGGTCGCACGTGGAACGCGCGCTCGATCCGGCCGATGGTGAATGGGAACGCGCCCCCGCCGTGTGCGAATGCGACGCGGAGCTTCGGAAACCGATCGAACACGCCGCCGAAAATCATCGAGCAGATCGCCAACGATGTCTCGGCCGGCATGCCGACGAGCCACGGCAGCCAATAACTCGGCATCCGCTCCTTGCCGAACATGTCCCATGGATGAACGAAGATCGCGGCGCCGAGCTGCTCTGCCGCGCTCCAGACGGGCTGAAGCGACGCATTGTCCAGATTTATGGTGTCGATGCGACCAGAGTACGGGTTTGCATCGACATGCGTACCGATCTGCGCCCCGCGCAAACCCAATTCACGCACACATCGCTCCAGCTCGCGCGCCGCCAGATCCGGATCTTGCAACGGGATCGTGGCCAGGCCAGCGAATCGCGTCGGATGATCGTGGACGACTTTGGCGATATGATCGTTCAACCGCCGTGACAAATCCAACGCGTCCGCCGGCTTCGCCCAATAGCTGAACATCACCGGCACGGTCGAGAGCACCTGCACCGAAATCTTCTCGCGGTCGCACTCCTCGATGCGACGCTTGGGATCCCAAACGTTGTCGATGATCTCGCGAAAGACGCGGTCGCCGATCATCATCCGTGCACAGCATGGTTGGTAGTGATCGAGCCTAACGAATCCGCTGTAGCCATACTTCGCGTCGAGGTCGGGCCAGTCGTGCGGGAGGATATGCGTGTGCAAGTCGATCTTCATTTGTAGGGCGTCCGCCGCGGCGGACGCCATTTATTTGGACCGGCGTTTCACAGAAACGCCCTACAATTGTTTTTCGCCACTAAAACGGCTGCATCGGTCCCGGCTTCTCGACCTTTTTACCGCACTTTTTGCATGTCCGCCGCGCGTCGTTGTTCCAGAAATCGAGCATCGCTTGGCTAAAGTGTTGCACGATGTCGGCGCAGTCGAAGTGAATGTCTTCCACCAATGCCCCGCAATTTTCACAATAGAAAATGACATGTTCCTTTTCGCCCGGCGGCCGGCGACGCTCGACCACCACGCCGAGCGTGTTTGGTGGCCGCTGCGGAGAGTGCGGGACATTCGCCGGAATGAAGAACGTCTCGCCTTCGCGCACGATGTGATCCACGATCCCCTCGCCTTCGCGGACGCGCACTTTGATGTCGCCCTTGAGCTGGTAAAAATACTCTTCGGAATCGACGAGATGGAAATCGTTCCGCGCGTTCGGGCCTTTGATGACCATCACAAAAAAATCGCGCCCGTCATAGAGATAACGGTTCCTCACCGGCGGCTTGAACAGGTGGCGATTCTCTTCGATCCAGTTGTTCAGATTTACGGGCGGCTGCACGGCTGGCGTAACGCCGCTCGCTGACGACGGTGGTTTAGGAGAAGTAACAGTAGCGATGAAGCAGACTATTTCCTTCTGCGCGTAGCGTCAAACCCGCGTAAAAGGCTTCGCCTCACGCGGCTCGGGAATTAAATGAGAGCATGTATTACGTGTACGTCTTGCTCTCGATGTCCGACGACGGCTTATACATTGGCTACTCCAGTGATTTGAAAAAGCGCTTGAAGCAACATCGGGCCGGACTTTCCTTCGCCACATCGTATCGCGGCCCTTGGAACTGATCTATTACGAGGCCTACGCGGAAGAAACAGACGCTCGCGGGCGGGAGCGCTATTTAAAAAGCGGCGGCGGTCGACGGCTGTTGCATATGCAACTGAGGTGCTATTTTAAAAAGCATCCAGCACGCTCAACCGCGTGAGCGAACGTTTTACGCGGGCTTAACGATTTGCGATTGCACTTTACGAAAGATACACTTATATGCGCCGCTCTATGAAATTCGGCCGTTTGGTTCAATTCTCCGGTGCGGCGGCAAGCGTCATCTTCTGTTCGAGTTGCGAAGAATTGCCACCCGCAGTTCAGAACCCGCTCACGGCAGTTTTTTCGCCGTCGACTCCGCACGGCTATTGGAATGAGGATGGCGTGTCCGGTTCACCAAAAATCGTCGTTCATCTTAGCGAACAGCGCGCTTATTTCTACAAAGGCAAGCATTTGATCGGCGAATCAACCATCTCCACGGGCAAGCCAGGATTCTCCACGCCGCCGGGGCACTACCACATTCTGCAAAAGGAGAAGGATCATGTCTCGAGTGAGTTCGGCGATTACATCGATGACGAGGGTAACGTGGTAAAATCAAACATTGACGTGCGCAAAGACAGCAAGCCGCGCGGCACTCACTTCGACGGCGCTAGGATGCCGTACTGCATGCATTTCAATGGTGGCTACGCGATGCACCAGGGTTATGTCCCACCGTATGCCGCGTCGCACGGCTGCATCCGATTGCCCAAAGGCATGGCCGAACATTTTTTCTACGCCGCGCCAGAAGGCACATCGGTGATCGTGAAAGAATGAGTTGCAGCTGACGCCGTCTCGGCGATAGAACACGAGCGCATTGGACAAAAATCATCACGTTGATGCAAAAAATGTGCGCCCGCGTTCAACGCGCAGTAAAATCCTTTCATGACGCCGCAAGCGGCGCTGGACGCGCAGATTGAGAAATATCGTGCCATGACTGGCGAAGAACGATTGAAGCTGGCGCTCGATCTGCACTTTCGTGCGCAATCGCGCGCGACGGCATCCGCTATCAACATCCCAAGGCGAGCGCTGATGAGGTGGAGCGGCTTTTGCGGGCGGGGATCGCGTTGGCGCAAAGCTTGTGACGGAGCAGGAGCTTGCCATTGATGCCGTCTACCGGCTCAACATCGCTGGCATTGCATTCCTCTGGCATGTCACATGAAACGACAGGCTAGAAGCCCGTCTGCCATGACAGCCGGGACGGCTGTCTTCCGCGTCCCTAGTTTAGCGGCGTCACTCCGGCGAATACGAAGACGAAAGGCAAAATGAAGACCCGCCTTTGCTCAAGCTACGGCGAGCCATGGGCTACGGCGCGGCAGGCAGAAGTGATATTATACTGTTACCTCATGGAAAGCCGAGAGGAACGCTTCCATCTCGGTTTTTTTGCCGATGGTGAGACGCATGTAGTTCGGCAATGCCGGGAATAGTCGGCCGACTTGGACGTTGCGCTCTTTTAACGCTTTGATCAGCGGCACGACCGGACGCTTCACATCGAACATGATGAAGTTGGCTTGCGACGGGATTTGCTTGTAGCCCATCTTTTCGATCGCGTCGGTCACGAATGTTTTCGCTTCGCTATTAAGGCGCTTGCTGTTGGCGACCTGGTCCGGGTCGTTCAAACTCGAGACCGCAGCGGCGAGGGCCAAGCAGTTGACGCTGTCCCACATTTGATGAGGACGGATGCGCTCGATCGTTTCGCGTTGGGCCACGCAATAGCCGCAGCGCAGTCCCGCCATACCGTAAATTTTTGAGAACGTGCGCGCAACAATCAAGTTCGGATGATCGTTGACCATTGGAATCACGCTCTCGTAGTCGGGACTGTCGGCGTAGTGGAAGTAAGCTTCGTCCATCAGGATCATCGTCTGGCGCGGAGTTTTGGCGATAAAGTCGCGCAGTTCGTTCTTCGGCGTGATGCTGGCGGTGGGATTGTTCGGGTTGCAGATGTAAATGAGCCCGTCCTTGGCCGCTGCGCCCATCTTCGCGAGATCATGACTGAAACTGCTGGTGATCGGTACTTTCACGACCTCAGCGCCATTGATGCTCGCGTAATTAAGGAGCGCTTCGAAAGTCGGATCGGCCGCGACCAAATTGCCGCGCGCCGGACCGGTGAATGTCTCGGCGCACAATTTCAGAATCTCGCTCGAACCGTCACCGAGCACGATTTGACCTCGATTGACGCCGTTCAATGTTGCCAGGGCCTCGATCAGTTCGTCGTTATGTACATCGGGATATCGACACGACAGGCCGAACGAGTCCGTCATCGCTCTGAGCGCTTTCGGTGAGGGCCCGTAAGGATTTTCGTTCGAGCTCAAGCGGACGACGCCGGTGGATGTCGATGTCGCCCGCGGACGACTCCGTCCGACTGGCGGACTTGCGACCGTCTCGGTCGGTAAAGAAAATGCAGGTTTAACGATCGCGACCGCCGCGCCCGCGCCCAGCAATTGCGCAAATTTACGTCGAGAAATGGACATGGTATTCATCGGAACCTCCTACGCCGATTGTTACATTGATCTGCACACGAATGCGAGACCGAATTACGCCAACGATGTTGTTCGCAGTTTTGGCCATGCTTGCCATACAGGGCTGCAGTGGGTCACGCGACGAGACGCATGCGCGGCAAGTCGCCGATCGTGTTCGGACCGAATTTCTGCACGCCTGGAATAATTACGAGCGTTACGCGTGGGGCCACGACGCTTTGCGGCCGTTAAGTAAAACCGCGCATGACTGGTACGGGCAGTCGCTCCTGATGACGCCGGTCGATGCACTCGAGACGCTGCTCCTGATGCATCTCGATGCCGAAGCGGCAAAGACCCGGTTGCTTATCGTCAACGAGCTTTCGTTCGACCGCGACGTTTACGTCAAAAATTTTGAGGTCACGATCCGCCTGCTCGGCGGACTGCTCTCGAGCTACCAACTGACGGGCGACAAACGCCTGCTGAACCTGGCAGAAGATTTGGGCTCGCGGTTGCTCCCGGTTTTCGATTCGCCGACTGGACTCCCGTACGTTTATGTCAATCTTCGCTCGCGCGAAGTGCGTGACGCGGTGACGAATCCGGCGGAAACGGGAACACTGCTGCTCGAGTTCGGGACGTTAAGCAAACTGACTGGCAAACCGATTTTTTACGAGAAAGCGAAACGCTCACTAGTTGAAACGTACAAGCGCCGCTCAGCGATCGGTCTGGTCGGATCGATAATCAACGTCGAGACCGGTGTGTGGACGGACAGCGACAGTCATATCAGCGGCGGAATCGATTCATACTACGAGTATCTCTGGAAATGCTGGCGATTGTTCGGCGATCAAGATTGCCGCGATATGTGGAACGCGAGCATTCCTGCGGTTCACAAATACCTCGCCGACGAGACAAGCGGCGAATTGTGGTACGGGCACGCCGATATGCAAACGGGTAAGCGCACGGCAACGACTTACGGCGCGCTCGACGCATTCTTTCCGGCGCTGCTCGCGCTTTCAGGCGACATCACGCGAGCGCGCCGGCTGCAAGCGTCATCCTTCAAGATGTGGAACCTGCAGGGCATCGAACCTGAACTGCTCGATTACAAAACGATGCGCGTTATCGCCGGTGGCTATCATCTGCGTCCCGAGATTGTTGAATCCACTTACTATCTCTATCGTTACACGGGAGATCCGCAGTATCGCCGGATGGGCGAAAAGATCTTTAACGACTTCGTCAAATATTGCCGCACCGATGCTGGTTACGCCGCGCTCGCCGACGTAACCACCAAACAACAGCGCGATGAAATGGAGAGCTTCGTTCTGGCCGAAACTTTTAAATATTTCTACCTGCTCTTCGCGCCGCCCCGGACTTTGGATTTCGACAAAATCGTATTCAATACCGAGGCGCACCCACTCAGGCGGACGTGGTAGCGCTCATCAGTTCGCAGAACTTCTTCATGTCGATGTTGCCACCCGAGACGATGGCGACGATCGGGCCTTTGCCCACTTTTCCAGTCAATGCAGCCGCAACGGGCAACGCGCCCGCACCTTCGGAAATAACTCTCGCCTTTTCCGCCATCAAACGCATCGCCTTCTTCGTTTCATCCAGAGTGACGACAATATAATTGTCCACGACCGGTTTCATCCGCTCCCACATGCGGGGGAACATACTCTGGCCGCCGGCACCATCTACAAACGATGCCTTCCAATTCTTGAACACTTGCGGAGATCCTTTTTCGAAAGAAAGCGCGGCAGGCGCCGCTGTTTCCGGTTCAACGCCCCAAACTTTGATCTCGGGCTTGAGCGCTTTGATCGCGCTGCCGACGCCGGTAATGAGCCCGCCACCGCCGATGCTGGCAATGACTGCCTTCGTGTCGGGCGCGTCTTCGAGAATCTCAAGACCCATCGTTCCGTGACCGGTGATGAAATTGTGATCGTCGAACGGGTGCACGAATGTTCCTCCGGCTCCGGGATACGAACGTTCCTCAAGCGCTTTCCATGCGACATCGTACGGCACCGGAATGAGTTTCGCGCCAAGCGCGCGCATTCGTTCAATCTTTGATTCCGGCGCGGTCTCGATCACGACGACCGTGCACGGCACGCCCGCCCGTCGCGCAGCGTAGGCCACGCCTTGTCCTGCATTCCCAGCGCTGATCGTCCACACGCCGCGCTTGCGCTCGGACTCGGGCAACATTGCGACGGCGTTGGCCGCGCCGCGCAATTTGTAGGCGTTGATCGGTTGGAGGTTCTCCAACTTGAGACGGATCTCGGGATAGTCCGGTCCCAATTCGAGACGAACCAATGGCGTCCGCACGATCGCGTTTGTGATTCGTGTGCGCGCTTCTCGTATCTCAGCCAATTCGATCGGCCGGATGGCCTCGAGCGTCGTACGCATTAACGCTTGTCGATTTAGCCCGGCGGCCAGGCCAGTGCCCGCTTGCCCAACAAATGTACGTGCAAGTGCGGGACACTTTCACCTGCGTCTGGCCCGCTGTTGATCACGACTCGGTAGCCGCTCTTTTCGACGCCAAGTTTCTTGGCAAGATCACCGGCAACCAGCAAAAGTTTTCCGAGAATGGCGCGATTGGCTTCAGTTGCCGCCGCTAAGCGCGGGATCACCTTTTTCGGCACGATCAAGATGTGCACCGGCGCTTGCGGATTCACGTCCTGGAATGCTATCGCGTCATCGTCTTCCCAAATAATCTGTGCCGGAACTTCCCGCGCGATGATCTTTTCAAAAATCGTCATGGCAATTTTAGAGGGTCCGACTTCGCCAACTCTCCTTCACAAAGATTATCGCAAGGAACACTTCAGCCGACCAATGGTAGTTGTCGATGTGAGCCGTTCGCGGATGAAGCAGACGATTTCTTCACGGAGAACGTCGCACGCGCGCGTCCAGACCTTTGTCCGCTGCAAATACTTCACGCAGGCTTGCAACGAGCAGAGTTGCAAATTGTCCACGCCGGTCTCAATCAGTGCGTGAATTCGCTTCTCCAGGAGATCGAAAAAGGCCAGCTCGTACCCGGTGCTTGCCTGGTGAGCGATTTCCAGGAGCGAAATGGAAATCGGCGGCGGCGCTGGCGCGAAGTACGGGATGATCTCTTTGTAACCAATGGCTTTCAGGACGTAGCGCACGGTTTGCGAAAGCTGGCTGAACGCGACCACGTTCTCATCATTCCGCAACCGCAGATAAAACGCGATGCTCTCCGTCACGTGATCGGTGAGCCACCAGCTTGGGTAGCCCGCCTGGTCGGCCGCGCGATTGATCGCGGCGTGCAGCCAATCGCGATTGAACTCGAAGAGCTGCCCGGAATCGCAGCGCAGATAGGGAAATTCTTCTTTAAACGCGACCATGATTTGCTGGCTCCGGTGGAAATAATTCTCGCTGCGTCGAGTCCGGTTTCACGCGCCGCCCCAACGCCTGGATAGCATCGACAAATTGATCCACATCTTCGAAGCGGCGGTGCACCGAAGCGTAACGCAAATACGCGACCTCATCGATGCTGCGCAATTTCTCCAGCACCTTCGCGCCGATGTCCGTTGAGAGAACTTCGCGGCCGCTGGTTTCGAGATCGTGCACAATTTCGTCCACGACCTGTTCCAGGGTCAAGAGACTGACCGAGCGTTTCTCAAAAGCTTTTGCGAGACTGCTGGCAAGTTTGCGCCGATCGAACGGCTCATGCGTGCGATCGCGTTTCACCACTCGCAGATCGGAGCGCTCGATTTCTTCGTAGGTCGTAAAGCGATATCCGCAGCTCAGACATTGGCGACGCCGGCGAATGCTGGAACTATCCCGAGATTGGCGGGAATCGATGACCTTGTCATCACGCGACCCGCACTTGGGGCAACGCATAGTGTTAGGCAAGCATTTAACGCACCATACCTTGTGGCGTCAATGCATGTTTCGAAAATGTTTCAGATTTCGATTTTGATTTGATGCTTGTGTTCGTGCTCGTCTTCGTATTGCTGCCGTCGGGTTTTTCAGAAAGGCTGAGATGAATAGGATCGAATCGCTAGTTGGGCTGATCTTGAGAAGGCTTTCGAGGCCGGGACGGAGTTGGTGATGGCTTTGACTTGCCAGGGATTGACCGGGTGGCGTTTGGCTGGCCGACGTTTGGGCTGTTAGGGTTTGGCGCAGCGCCGTCGACCGTCCTGCCAGGCGTCGGCGATCCAGAAGCTGAACCGGGGGGTCCGAAGTGTTGTCCCCTTTGATCGTGGCCAGGTCGCCTGCCATGTCCCGTCGGTCCAAAACCGGGAACGAACGGCACCACTCCAACACTTATTGGTAGCCCAGGGTAAACGCTGTGACCGCCAGTTCGCGGCGCGGCGGAAATCAGGCCTTGCCTCGGCAGTGGCGGAAAACCCGTGATCAACGGCGAGGTTTTCATGAATTGATCGAGATCAATATCAACCGGCGGGGGAAGCTTGGTCGCGCCTGGGGGAACGTCTAACATTTGTCCGGCACGAACATAGGCAGATTCGCTTGGGTGCTTGTTCAAGGAGAGGCGCGCGCCTCCTTCGAGGACGATCAATTTGTTGCGACCGGATCGCGCCGTTTCCAAAGTCAGCGTTGTGCCCGTGATGCCGACGGTCACAGCATCCGTCGTCATGTGTGCGCCGCCGGAATCCTTTGGCACGCTGAGAAGGACTGACCCGCTGCCCAATTCGATGCTGCGCCCGGCGCCGGTGAAACTAAAAACGGTATTTGCGCCTAGGCGGGTGATGGTTAGATCCAGAAAAGTGAGTTCCGACCGTGAATCGTCGCCGGTGCGCACGCCGGTGCCCTCGCGCACCTTATCGTTCACCACTGCGGCTCTCGCCGCCGATTTGGATGAGAGAAGCTTAACATCCCGAATAATCCAGGTGACACGGCCTTCCTTTTTCGCTGCGTCCGCTGCCACAAGCACATGTTCGCTGATGAGCAGGAGCACAGCGGCTGTAGAGCTCGTTAGAATTTTATGCGTGGGATTCATCGGGCCCGCATCTCTCCTGCCGGCGTAGCTAGCTTGTTACCGATTTCACGTTGAGATGTCGATACATTTACTTTGATGGCACACGTGCCGGTTTCGTCGCCACCGGAACTGTAACGGTCCGCGGCTGCGATCAAGCCTGAAAGGAATCGCGCAACCTATACTGCTGCGGTCGCTTTGCGGGCGGTACTTTTCCTAGGACGCGGCGTTTTCTCGGCGAATTGGAAACCGACTTTGCCGTTTTCCAATTTCAGATGCGCAGAAAATGGGCGTCCTCTTTTCGAAATGAACTTCGGCAGAAGATCGGTCTTGCCGGAGGCGATAAGTTTTTGCACCTGCTCCTTGGGAATTTCGCGGTGCAGAATCATCTTGCTTATTCGAAAAGTGCATGTCTTCGGCGAAGCGATCGCGTTTTCGCAAGCGTAGGCCCGCTCGAGAACATAAACCTGCCCTTTCTGGCAAACCGGACACAAGCCGAGCGCCTCGTGCCGCGCGGTGTCGATCTTTTGCTCCGCATCGAGCCCGTTCTCCCCGAAGTCAAATTGCGGCTTTTTGTCGTCGCCAATTTTCACCACGGCTTCGAATGGCCGCCCTATTCTAGTGCGAAAGCCCTGCAACGGTCCGACCCGCCCTTTTGTCAACAAATCGCGCACTTCGGCGGGTTCGAATTGTCGGGACGCCATTGTCTTCCACATGAGCCAATCGCACGCCTGGCAGCGGAACGTTTTGTAGTCTTCTTTGATCGGGCCACCGCCGCAGTTTGGACATTTTACGTCGATTGTAGCGTATTCGCCCTCGATCGTTTCGCCCCGAAAATTTCTCACTTTCTCCACGATCTCGCGGGTCAATCCACGGATGTCCTCCATGAAATGACTGCGGTCGAGCTTACCGTGCGCCATTTGTTTAAGACGAAATTCCCACTCGCCGGTCATCTCTGGTTTACTCAGAACGTCGGTCTGCAGATTTCGCAGCAGCGTGATGAGCGAAAGTCCTTTTGCTGTGACGATGAGCTCCTTCCCCTTGCGCTCGACATAACCATCGCGAATCAAACCCTCTATGATTTGTGCGCGCGTGGCCGGTGTGCCCAAGCCACGCTCACTCATGGCAGCGCGAAGTTCTTCATCATCGACGAGTTTCCCGGCGCCTTCCATCGCGGAAAGCAGCGTCGCTTCGCTAAATCGCGCTGGCGGTTTCGTTTCGTTTTCCTTGACCTCAACCGCGAGCACCTTCGCCCGGTCGTTAAGCGAGATTGGCACAATTGCCTGTTCGTCTTCGCCAGTCGCTTCTTTCCCGTAAACAGCCAGCCAGCCGGGATCGACGATGATTTTTCCCTCCGTTTTGAACGGCTCGCCTTCGACACGCGTAATCCGCGTGGTCACTTCAAACTGGGCGGCCGGATAGAAGACCGCGATCGTGCGGCGCGCGACCATATCGAAGATCTTGCGCTCGAACTCATCGAGATGCGCAGGCGAAGTACCAGTTGGAATGATCGCGTGGTGATCGCTCACCTTCGCGTTGTTGAACACGCGCTTAATCGGCTTGACCCATTCACTGCGCAACGCTTTCTCAGCATGAGTGGCGATCTTCGGATCATCGAAACTCGCCATGACTTTGCGCACTTGAGCAAGATTGTCCTCCGGCAAATAACGAGAGTCGGTTCGCGGATAGGTCAGCACCTTGTGCCTTTCGTAGAGTGCCTGCGCGAGTTGGAGCGTGCGCCGGGCGCTCAATCCAAAGCGGTTGTTCGCTTCGCGCTGGAGGGTAGTTAGATCGTAAAGAAGCGGGGAAGCCTGTGTCGTCGGCTTCTTTTCTTCCGTGATTTCACCAGTCTTGCCGGCGCATTTCGCCTCGATCGCTGTGGCTTGCGTCCGGTCCCAAATTCGCTCGGCGCGCCCGTCTTCATCCCCGTCCTTTTTAAAGTTCTCGTCAAACCAGCGCCCACCATAACTCCCAGCCGAGACATCGAAATCGGCATAGACCTCAAAATAGGGGCGCGGCTTAAACGACCGAATTTTTTCTTCGCGCCCAGCAAGAATCGCGAGGGTCGGCGTCTGCACGCGACCCGCGGCAGTCTTCTGAAACCCGCCGCTGCGGGAATTGAAAGAAGTCAGTGCGCGCGTCGCATTGATACCGACCAGCCAATCGCTTTCGGCGCGTGAGATTGCGGCATCCGCCAAGGGCCGCATTTCCTGCTCGGAACGCAGATGTTCGAACCCGGAACGAATCGCTTCCGGGGTCATCGATTGCAACCAGAGCCGGTGCGTCGGTTTCTTTGCACCAGCCCAGCGCATGGTGTTACGAAAAATCAGTTCGCCTTCGCGGCCGGCATCGCAGGCATTAATGATCTCGGTTACATCGGGCCGTTTGATCAAGCGCTTGAGCACCAGCAACCGCGCCTTGTTCTTCTCAATCGGCACGAGATCGAAGTGGTTGGGTAAAACCGGAAGATTCTCCAGGTTCCACTTCCCGCGCTTCACCTCCGCGCCTTCGGGCGGAACCATCTCGACCAGGTGACCGACCGCCGAGGAGATCACGTATCGATCGTTCTCGAAAAAATCCTTCTCGTGCTTGAATTTGCCCAGGGCGTGCGCGAGATCGCGCGCCACACTTGGCTTCTCAGCGATGATGAGGGATTTGGTCATGGAGCGTGAAGAGAACGTCAGATGTGCTGAATTTGCAAATCGCAGCAGGTTGCGAGCCTCGGTAGGCTTACGAAATCAGGCGCCGCCGGACACGACCCCGCACTTCTTGCGCTGTCTCTATCGCATCTGTCTGAAATCAGCCAAGCTTTACAAAATATTTTCCGGGTAACTGCTTCACCAGCCGTTTGAGCTCAAGGCGGAGGAGAGCGGAAGAGACGGTCGCGCTTGGGAGCAGGCATTTTCGGGAAATATCATCAATCGCCGTTTCGGTCGATTCGATCGCATGATAGACGCGGAGTTCCTCATCCGAAAGCGCCGGCAGCGTTCGCACGGCCGCTTCAGGCGACGGTTTTGCTTCGGGCAAAAGAATCTGCAAATCATCCAGAATATCACTCGCATCCATGACCAGCTTGGCCCCTTGCTGGATGAGACGGTTTGAACCCAATGCGCTCGGCGCGTTGATGTGGCCCGGCACCGCGTAAACTGATCGGCCTTGTTCGAGTGCTTGTGACGCCGTGATGAGCGCGCCGCTGTTCAACCCAGCTTCAACCACTAGAACGCCATGGCTCCAACCAGCAATGATTCGATTGCGCATCGGGAAAGTTTGACGATCTGGTTCTATCTCCATGGAAAACTCGGAAACGATGGCCCCACTTCCGCCCCGAATTTTTTCCGCGAGCCCGCGGTTCTCCGGTGGATACAACTTCGACAATCCAGAGCCGATCACCGCAATGGTGCGTCCTTTCGCGGCGAGCGCACCTTGATGCGCAGCGGTGTCGATTCCACGCGCGAGACCGCTGATCACGGTCAAGCCCGCGTAGGCAAGTTGATACGCCAGTTTCTTCGCCGACTCCGTGCCGTAATGGGTCGTGCGCCGCGCGCCGATAATGCCGATGGCGTGATGATCGCGCTCCTGCAATTCACCCCAAACATAAAGCACAATGGGCGGCGCGTGAATCTCGCGCAGCGATTTGGGATACGATGGCGACTCTTGTGTGATTACTGTCGCGTCGAATTCGCGGATGCGATCGAGCTCGGCTGCAAGATCGACAATGGATTCCCAGTTTGCGATTTGATCTGCAACTTCGTTTCCGATTCCTTCGGCTGCTCGAAGCTCCCTGCGCGTTGCGGCCAGAACCCGCTGGGGTTCTTCGAAAATTTCCAGCAGTTTTCGCAGCCGCACTGGCCCCACGGTTGGCAGCATGTTCAGCGCGATGCAGGCTTGAGTGGAGTTCATTGACTAACGTTGAATCAAATTAAGTTTCGGTAGGAGCGGCGCTCTGCGGAGCCGGCGAAAATTCATCGGCTCGACGGAATCTCACCCTACCATCTCCGCAATGCCCAAGACCGAAGTGCCGCTGGTCGACCGCGCGGCAGATGCATTGCGAACTCAGAACGGAATTTCGTCCTCGTCCGGCTCAGAAGGTGTGGCCGATTTCGTCGGAGCTGCGGTTGGCTTGCCGCTGGAGCGCGATTGTCGATCTTCATCGGTGCTTTCGGCGGGACCGCTCGCCCCGGCGCCACTCGGTCTGCTGCCGAGCAACTGCATCGTTTCGCCAACGACGCGAAGCCTCGTTCGTTTCTGACCAGTTTGCTTGTCGTCCCACGTGTCCATTTGCAGACGGCCTTCGATGAAAATGGGGCGGCCCTTTTTCAAATATTCGCCCGCGATCTCGGCCAGCCGCGCCCAAAGGACAACATCGACATAAGTGACTTCTTCACGTTTTTCACCGCCCTCGGTTGTGTAAACGCGATTGACCGCAATGCCAAGGTCGCAGACTGCGCTTCCCTTGGGCGTGTAGCGCACCTCGGGGTCGCGTGTAAGATTTCCGAGCAGGATGACTTTGTTGAAACTGGCCATGTCCGCCTTATAGCGAAGTTATTTCGCGGGCGCCAACTTTTTCGGCGCCTTCTCTTTCTTTTCCCGCAGGCGCTGGTAGTGCTGGCGATAGACTTCCGGATCGAGCTCAAATTTCGAGCGTAACTTCGCGACGAGTTGCGGTTCGGCGTGAAAGACAAAGTTCACGTAAAATCCGGAGTCGAGCGGCCCGGCTACATAGGAAAATGGGCGTTTCTCCATTTTTTGCACCTGCTCGATTTCGGCGCCTTCCTTTTGAAATTCAGATTCAAGTCGATCGACAATCTCTTTGACGTTGTCTTCCCGGCCCTGGGTATTGAGCACGAGTAGGGCTTCGTAACGATTTTTCATGATTCTTCTGCTTGGTTGAAATTGTTCATCGCGGAAACAAGCCCTTTGTCAATCGCCCATTTCACCGCCTCGGCCGCGCGATCGATTGTCGAAGCAACAAGTGCTTTCTCTTCGTCAAAAAATCGGCTTACCACGTAATCGACTGAGCCATCACGCGGCGGCGCGCCGATGCCGATGCGCAGTCGTGGGATCTCCTCGGTGCCGAATTGCGCGAGAATCGATTCGAGGCCGTTGTGGCCACCGGGCCCCCCGCGTGCTCGCACCCGGAGACGGCCGAGCGGCAGCGCGAGATCATCGAGCACGATCAAAATTTCCGGCGGCTCGATTTTGTAGAACTGCCCGATCGCACCAAGGGGTTCGCCGCTACGGTTCATGTAAGTCATCGGCTTTACGAGCAGTGCCTCTCCACATTTAGCTGAGATCGCGCCCCATTCGCTGGACTTTTCCCAGGTCGATCCAACCTGTGCCGCCAGACGATCGACAACGAGGAAACCGATGTTATGCCGCGTCTCTTCGTACTCGCGGCCAGGATTTCCAAGACCGGCAATCAGACGAATTTGTGGAGTTTTTTCTTCCAAATTCGCTCAATCGAAAATCCAAAATCCAACAACCTCTCCCGAACGAAGCCAAAACGATCCAAAATAGATTACTTCTTCTGCTCTTTTTCTTTTGCAGCGGCTTTTTCCTTGGGCGCAGTTTCTTTCGCAGCCGGCGCAGCAGTCTCGCCTTCTTCTTTCTTCTCCTTAATCACTTCTGGCCCAGCCGCAGCGGCTTCGGCCTCAGCGACCACAGGTTCCTCTTCAACCACGGGAGCGAGAACAGAAAATGCCGTCAAATCTGGCAGCACTCTCGACGTGACTCCCGGTGGTAATTGGATCTGACGCACGTGAATGGAGTCGCCAATATTCAACGCCGAGACATCGACGGTTATCCGGTCGGGCAAGTCACGCGGGAGACATTCAATTGCGAGCGAACGCAAACTCTGTTCGAGCAAGCCGCCAAAGTTTTTGACGCCATTGGCGATGCCGAGCGCCTCCAACGGCACATCGGCTTGAATCGTCTCATCCATCGACACGGCGTGAAAATCGACATGCAAAACGTCGCTCCCAACCGGCGAGTGCTGAATTTCCTTCACCAACGCCATGCGATTCGATTTCTCGCCGTCGATCTCGAGCTCGACGAGAATGTTTTCGCCGGAAGCGTGGCTCAACATCGCATCGATGTCGCGCGCCGAGAGCTGCAACGGCTGCGGTTTATCTTTCCCGCCGTAAATAATCGCGGGAACGGCGCCGCGCGCTTTCAATTTGCGCACCGCCGACCGGCCGGTGGCCGTCCGCCGCTCGGCTTTCAGTTTAACTTGTTTTGCCATTTTCTTTCCTGCCGTTGTCGATCTTAAACAGCGACGAAACCGACTCATCATTGTGAATCCGCTTCATCCCTTCGCCGAGAAGCTCGGAGACGCAGAGCACCGTGGTCTTAAATCCATCCACTACCCGCACCGGTGTGCTGTTAGTCGTAACTAATTCCTCGATTTTCGATTTTTGCAACCGAGGAATCGCAACATCGACAAGGACCGCGTGCGAAACGCCGGCGTAAATCTCCAGTGCCCCGCGTTTCCTCATAAGCTCTGCCGCGGAAGTCAGCGTCCCAGCCGTTTCGGTCAGATCGTCAACCAGGAGCACATCGCGATCTTCCACTTCACCGATCAGATAAAGCGCGTCGGTCTCGGTGGCGCTGCGGCGTTCCTTTGCCACAATCGCGAGGTTTGCCCCGAGGGCGTGCGCATAGGCCGACGCCATTTTCAGTCCGCCGACATCTGGAGAAACCACCACTGTCTTTCGCGTGAGCCGCTGCCGGAGATACTTGATCAACACCGGCAGCGAATAGAGGTGATCGACCGGGATATCGAAAAAGCCCTGCACTTGTTGGGCGTGCAGATCCATGGTCAGAACACGATCCACACCGGAGGCGAGAAGAAGATTCGCCACGAGCTTCGCCGTAATTGGAACGCGCGGCTGGTCTTTCCGGTCCTGGCGCGCGTATCCAAAGAAGGGAATAACCGCCGTGATCCGATCGGCGCTGGCCCGCCGTGCGGCGTCAACCATAATTAGCAGCTCCATCAAGTGCTGATTGGTCGGAGGGCAGGTTGGTTGAATGATGAAAACATCATGGCCCCGAATGTTTTCCTCGATTCGAACGTAGGTCTCGCCGTCGGGAAAGGAGCTGATGGTGGCCTGTCCGAGCGGTACACCGATGTATCTGCAAATGCGCAGCGCCAGCTCGCGGTTGGCTGAACCGCTAAAAACCTTCATCTCGGGTTGACGCGCAAACATTGAAGCCGGCTAACTTAGGCGCGCACGAACGACATTGGCAATCTTCAAAACTTGCCAACCAGCATTTCTTCCACGATTAATTTTCCCCACCTTCGCGCATGAACAACGCTGACGCCATCCGAGTAGAACGGCCCACGACCAAATCAAAGGTTTTCGCGCACACGCGCTGGGATGCGGTTCCGGCCCTGGCGAGCCTATTCCATCTCGCTTACTTTTTCGCGCTCTTCTTCCTTTACCCACGCACGCCGCTTTGGACGATGCTCATTCTCGGCTTCATCTACTCGCTGATGGTAAACGCGAACATCAACGGCATCGGACACAACTTCATCCACAATCCATTCTTCCGTTCGTCGCTCCTCAATCGGCTTTTTGGAATCATGCAGTCGGTCGCGTGTTGTTTTTCGCAGACCTACTACGATGCCGTCCACATGCAGCATCACAAAGGCAACGCCGATCGGCCCGATGAGAACGGCGAGACCATCGATTGGATTTCGATTTACAAGCACGGCCATGACGGCGAAGCCGAAAATCCGTGGAGCTATGTGTTTCTCAGTTTTTTCCGAGATGATGTTGGAGCGATTCGGAAGGAATTGCGCAAGCGCGGCCGTCGCGAGCTGATTTGGGGAAATGTCGAGCTGGCGGCATTTGCCACCACCCTCTTCGTCATATTTCTATTCAATTGGCGCTACATCATCTTTTATTTCTTGCCGTTCTTTTATCTCGGTCACTGTTTCAGCTATCTAAACGGTTACTTCCGGCATTATGGCGCTAATCCTGATAAACCGATCGCATGGGGTGTGAGCAGCTACGGGAAAATTTACAATTGGCTTTTCTTCTTCAATGGCTACCACGCCGAACATCATTTTCGGCCAAAGGTGCACTGGACGAAAATAGAAGCGTTTCGCCGGCAAATCGCCGAATTGCAGAAGCGAGAAGGCGTGCGCGTGATCAGACGCGCGCACATGCTTGGCTTTCTTGATCCTGATTTGCCGAAGCGGAAGACAGGTGTCTCCGCCGTTATGGCAGACGTGCGCCTCGCGCGTCATGACAGATCGACAGGCTAGGAAGCCTGTCTGCTATAACAGCCAAGGACGGCTATTTTCCAAAGCTCGCGCGCAATCTCTCTTTCTTCGCCTCGTAATCTTCCCGCAGACGCGCGATTTCAGAGGTGAGTTGCTTCTCCAGCTTCTCCACGTCCTCAAGGTTTCCAGCCGTTTGCGCTTTGCGAATCTCGTCGCGCAGGAACAATTCCCTCTCTGCCATCTTCGCCCGGCAAGTTGAGTCAACCTCCGCGAGCTCCTTTTTTTGGTCCTCGCTCAGCGCAATAGTTGGCTGAGTTTTCTCCAGCCGTTCCATTGCCAGTTCGTAAGCGGATTTCATTGTCGATCTTGTTCTTGTCGATCTTAGCCCGCCTGTCCGCCGGAGCAAGGCGAAGGCGGATTGCGTTTGCGAAATCAATTCCTAAGTTAGTATGCGATGTCTCCCGAAATTCGCCTTCTCAGCATCGATTTCGATGGAACGCTTGTCTCGCGCGTGAACGAGCCGGTACTCGACGACCGCTGCACGAGATTGATTCGCGATTTACAAAAAGATGGCGTGCTCTTTGCCATCAATACCGGGCGTTCGGTTAATCTGCTCGAATCCGGCCTGACCGACTTCTCATTTCCGATGCGGCCAAACTTCATCCTGACGAGCGAGCGCGATGTTTTTCGTCCGGGGCAAAACGGAGAACCGTGGGAAGCCTTCGGCGACTGGAATCAACGCTGCGCGCGCGAACACGCCGAGCTTTTCACTTCGGCTTCGTCCGTGATCGCGGAGATAATCGATTTCGTGAACCAAAAGACGAAAGCACGCGTGATTTACGAGTCAGAAGGTCCAGTCGGCGTTGTTGCCTCGAGCGATGAAGAGATGGATCGCGTGACGAGATTCATCGACGAAACACGGACCAAACAACCGAAATTCAATTACCAACGCAACACCGTTTATCTTCGTTTTTGTCACGCCGATTATCACAAGGGCGCGGCACTCGGCGAGCTCTCCCGGTTAATCGATATTCCGCGCGAAAATATTTTCGCCGTGGGCGATCATCACAACGACATCTCGATGCTGGACGGCCAATACGCGCAATTTCCCGCTTGCCCTGCCAACGCGATTCCCGAAGTCAAAAACGCCGTGCGCGCCGCAGGCGGCTACGTCGCCCAAACCAATCATAGCGCCGGCGTCTATGAGGCGTTACGCCATTTTACAAAATTTTAACCGCGGATTTCGCAGATAACGCGGATGCCGGAACTCCAATGCGCGAAATCCGCGTAATCCCCGGTTGTTCTGGCTGTAGCGGCACTTTGTGAGCGTCTCATGAATTCATCCGGCGGGCGTAGACCCCCCCGCTGCAAATCCGTTTCCACGCTTCAACGTTTTAACACTTCAACGTCCGCGACGGCGAGCGCCAGCGGCGCGTCGGCTTCGATTTTTCCAGCGAACTGGTTCGTCATGTAAGTCAAAAGCAAGACCCAAAATGAAAGTGCGAATCCGAAGAGCGGAAACTGCAACGCGAGCGGCAACGAATAAATAATCGCCATTAGCGGAATCCAAACCGCCCATGTGGCCAGGAGCGTGGGAATGATTTTGTCCCGATAGTGGTTCCACGTCACCAGCTCGCGCACGGGATCCATTGAGACGCGGCTATTTTTCCACTCGTAGGTGAGGACGCCGAACGGTACCGCAAAAAATGGGTTGTAGCCGAACTGATCGATACAAATCTTCGCGGCCACAACCGGCAGCGTCACGACATCGCCCAACAAGGCCGCTTCGCCGCGGTACAAAAGATCGACCAACGACCCGTCGAATCCCCAGACCGGAATCGTAAAGAGCAAGTTACGGACGTTTCGACGACTCGGTCGACCACCCTGAAAAAACAAAATGAGAAATAATTCCGGAATGATCGCGCCGGCGGTAATCGATGCCGCAAGCACAAGCGGCAAGCCGTGCGTGCGCTTGAACTCTGCAAACTTGTTCAGTGCGTCCGCAATCGACGAGTTTGTGTAGTAAGCGACCAGCAATCCGAGCGTGATCGCTTGAATGACCAGCGCCGGAATCGCATTCGCGCGCGCCGCTTCCCAGCCGAGCGTCAGAGGCGTGCGCGATTTCCCCGAGGTCATCTCCGAATCTCAATGTAACGTGAGACTAGCACGCATGCGCCGCCCTCGCCGCGACTAACGTCCTACAAAACCTACCAGCGAACGCTCGCGTTCGGTCCGGTCGCCCCGGGGGCGAGGCCTCCGTCGTCGGACACTTTTTCCCCGGGAACGGCGCCAGCGCCCTGCGCGTTGGCATCAGGCTGCTCAGTCATGATCTCCTGCCGCGGCGTCGACGCGCAGCCGGTGAAGAAGAATATGAATAACACGAAAAGCACTGATTGTGCGACCAGCTTTTTCCTCATGTAGACGAACTTTCTCCCGCGCGCGGGGTCGGGCAAGCTGAAAAAGCAGCGCCAGCCTCCGCCTTGCGGCCAGCTCCGCATTCGCAAGCCAGATGCATGCGCTACTCTTTGCCGGGTTGTGACACTGCCGTAAATTGCCTCGTGACCAGAGAGGCGAAGATCGACATCAAGTCTCTGCAGCTTGACGAGCTGCAAGAGAAACTACGCGAACTGGGCGAGCCAATCTATCGTGCCGGGCAGATCACGGACTGGCTTTACAAAAAGCGCGTCGATGCAATCGAGCAGATGACCGACTTGCCGCGTGATCTTCGGGCGCGACTCGAAGAATCATTTCGTTGCGAACATTTAGAGATCGTTCGCGTGCTGGGTGCGCGCGACATGACAAGAAAATTCCTTTTTCGTCTCAGCGATGGAAA
>DATMPQ010000115.1:0-9483 GCA_035567015.1 Chthoniobacterales bacterium
GCGCGCTCAAGCAATCCGAGATTGTGCGCGTCGGTCTCTTGCTGGTCGATTTTCTTCACCGTCGATCCAAAAAAACCCCGCGCATTGCCGTTGCCGGATTAAATCCCCATGCGGGCGAATCGGGAAAACTCGGTCGCGAAGAAATCGAAATCATCGCCCCAGCGGTCGAACAATTGAATCACGATTCACGATTTACGATTCACGATTCACGGTCTGTCTTCACCGGCCCGATCTCTCCCGACACGCTCTTCCATCGTCTGGTGGAGGGTGAGTGGGATGCCGCTATCTGCATGTATCACGATCAAGGGTTGATCCCGCTCAAGCTGCACGCCTTTCATACCGGTGTGAACATAACGCTTGGACTTCCGTTCCCGCGCACCAGCCCCGATCACGGCACCGCCTTTGACATCGCCGGCAAAGGACTGGCGCAACCCGACAGCATGATCACCGCGATCACGGTGGCGGTTGAACTCGCGCAAAATAAATGACGGCCAGGATCGACAAGTACATCTCGGTTTTCAACATCGGATTGCAGAACACGTTCGTATATCGCTGGAATTATTTTTTGCGCGCGCTCTTCGGATTGATTCCGCTTGCCGGCACGGTTTTTCTCTGGCGCGCCATCTTTCGTGAGCGCGGCGGCGGACTGCACGGCTACGATTACGGCTCGATGATTTATTATTACTTGCTCGCGCTCCTGGTCAGCAACCTGGTCACGCCGACAGAGGACGAATGGCAGATCGCGGCCGACATTCGCGAAGGCCAGATCAATTCTTTCCTCACCAAGCCGCTGAGTTACCTCGGCTACCGTTTTAGCATTTTCTTAAGCGGCCGCCTTGTTTACACCGCCGTCACTCTCCCGCCCATCGTACTCATCTTCGCTTATTTCCGTCACTACATCGCCTTGCCCGATCAGGCGATAACTTACGTTTACGCATTTATCTCGATGCTGATGGCGGCATTCATGCAGTTTTTCATCACCTACAGCCTAGCCATGATGGCCTTCTGGATTCTCGAAATCTCCACCATCGTCTTTATCGTTTACTCCTTCGAATATTTCCTCGGCGGCCAGATGTTTCCCATCGATATCATGCCCGCGGCAGTCCAAGCAGTGATGAAATGGCTGCCGTTTTATTACGAACTTTTTTGTCCGATTGCGATCTTTCTCGGACGGCTTCAAGGTGCGGCCCTGGCGCAGGCATTCGCCATTCAAAGCGGCTGGCTCTTGCTAACTTGGGCGGCCGCCCGCGCCATGTGGAACCGAGGCCTCGGCCATTACCAAGCCGTCGGTGGTTAAGCCTGCGGGCGCTGCAGCGGCGTTTGTGTCGGACGCTGAACCGAGAAAGGCAGTCCGCGCGGCGAGCGCCTCGACAACATTATTTCTTCGTTGGTAATCCTGCTGCTTTCCACGCTTTGAAGCCGCCCGCCATGGAGCGGACGTTTTTGTAGCCCATTCTTTGGAGGCTCTCAGCCGCGAGCGCGGAGCGGCCGCCGCCGCCGCAATGGGTGATGATGGTCTTGTTTAAATCTGGAAACTTTTCTTCGATTTCCAATTCGATGGTGCCACGACTGAAATGCGTCGCATCTGGAATGTGTTCTCCGTCCCACTCCTCCTTTTCCCGGACATCAACAATTACGGCTTCGCCGCTCTTCATTTTCGCGGCCGCGTCTTCCGGTAAAATTTCACAGATGTTCTTTTTCGCGTCCGCGACCAGTTTTTCGAAACGAGTGTGCTCAGCCATAAAGTTGATTAATCGAGTCTACTCCTAACGCAACGCTTCGATCGGGTCGAGCGCGGCGGCTTTTCGCGCCGGATAAAATCGGAAGAAAATTCCAACGGCTGCGCTC
The DNA here is from genome assembly GCA_035567015.1 of Chthoniobacterales bacterium. Lineage (GTDB taxonomy): Bacteria > Verrucomicrobiota > Verrucomicrobiia > Chthoniobacterales > UBA10450 > AV133. The sequence continues at coordinate 1,849 of DATMPQ010000115.1, forward strand.
ACGAGAAAGGCGACGACAATTGAACCCGGCGAAATCAGCGCGGGCCAAAGGCCGCGTGATCGCGATTGTTTTCGCGGCAGCGATTCCGATGATTATGACCAGCAGCGAGGAGAAAGCGTTTCATGCGGCGGAGGTTGACTTCGCCTATAACTAAAGACAGGAAAGGTAGTGCGGCGTTACCTCGACATCTACTCCATCATGCTGCGGAACTCGCTTATCCGCGAGATGAGTTTCAAAGCCAACTTCCTCCTTTGGATGATCGTCGAGGTCCTCTGGTTCTGTGGGCAGATCGTTTTCTTCAGCATCATTTTTGGCCAGGTCGATCGCATTGGCGACTGGACGAAATGGGAAGTGGTGTTGCTCGTCGGCACACACCAAATGATCGCGCAACTTTTCCAGGGATTCTTTTTCGTCAACATCGCAAACATTCCCGAGCTTGTCCGCACCGGAAAGCTCGACTCGCTGCTTGTGTTGCCCATCGACAGCCAGTTTGCGGTTTCGACCAAACAATTTGGCTTCGACAGTATGATCAACGCCGCGCTCGGTGGCGTCGTCGTTTGCGTCTCGCTCTCCCGCCTCGACCTCGTCCCAAATCCGCTGTCGATCTTGCTTTATCTGACCGCCCTTGGGTTCGGCGTCGCCGTGCATTACTCGATCATGCTTTGCCTGGCGGCTGTTAGTTTTTGGATCGTGCGGGCGCAAGGTTTGGTTTACGGCTACTTCAATTTTCTCAACATCGCGCGCTATCCAGACGTAATTTTCCCGCGGATTTTTCGATTCATTTTCGGCTGGATCATTCCAGTCGTGATCATTGCGAATATTCCCGCCCGGCTGCTCATCAAACCGCTCGGACAACCGGGCTGGCTGATGTTGCACCTGGTGATTGCCTCTACACTTATCTTCTGGTTATCGCGCATTTTTTGGCGTTTTGCCCTGCGCCATTACTCCAGCGCCAGCTCGTAAAATCGACATTAAACGGGCGGAATCTGGTCAAATCTTTTGCGTTAAATCTCCGCTTGCGCCTTTGGTGAAATGTCCTTAATTAAGCCTCCGTTTTTGGCGCCCGAAACCGCCGGCGCCTGCTGAATTATGGCCAAATCAAAGAAAAAGAAAGCTGCCGCAAAAAGGCCCACCGCGCGCAAAGCAAAGGCGACTCGCAAAGTCTCTGCCAAGAGATCGACGCCGAAAAAAACCGCGCGAGTTACAACCAAGGCGCCAAAACATTCGGCGAGGCGTCCGCCAAAGTCTTCCAAATCCAAAAGAGGAAGCAACGACTCGCGCGGCACGCTCGACCTGCTCGGCCGGAATCATCGCGAGAGGAGACTCGACTCCTTTACCCGCGCGCAAAAGGAGAAGCTGCTTCAGTTGCGCGATGCTATGGTCGATTCCATGGCGGGAGTGGCGCAGGACACGTTGCGTTCGCGCGCCGAAGGTAGCGAGGCTTCCGCTTTCGGGATGCATCAGGCCGATGCCGGATCGGACGCCTACGATCGCGATTTCGCGCTGAGTTTGCTCTCGCAGGAACAGGACGCACTTTACGAAATCGACCAGGCGCTCAAGCGCATTGAGCTCGGCACCTACGGCACCTGCGAGATGTCGGGCAAGCCGATCCCTCGTGCGCGACTCGAAGCGATCCCGTTCGCGCGTTTCACGGTCGAATGTCAATCGCAGCTCGAGAAACAAAGTAAAGCTTCGCGCGTCCGCCAATCCGTAACTTCGCTCTTCGGTTTGACCGAAGACGAAGGCGGCGAAGCCGAGGAGGAAGAGGCCGCGCCGACTGAGGCGAAAGAGTAATCGCCATGGCGCAGGAAATTATCACCCTCGAGTGCACCGAAGCGAAGGCGCTCGGGAAACCAGTCTCTCGCTACACGACCACGCGGAACAAAAAAAGCCCGCGCACGCCCAATCGTTTGGAAAAGAAAAAATACAATCCGTTTTTGAAGCGGCACACGCTTCACCGCGAAACGAGATAGTTGTAGATGCAACCAAAAACTGCCAAACGCCGTTCCGCGTTCCGCCGCGCCAATCGCACCATGCCGCGCCGTCGGATCGACATCGCCCTGGAAGCGATCGATTACAAAAATCCCGATCTCCTGAGAAAATTCGTGACCGAGAGCGGCAAGATTTTGCCACGGCGCGTCACCGGCATGCCGGCGTACATGCACCGGAAGATCACCCGCGAAATCAAGCGCAGCCGCTCGATGCTCTTGATGAAATAATTTGTAGCCGCGTCGCTGCGCGACGCGCGCACGCGGCCCACCGGGCCGCGGCTACAGCGTTACGCCTTCCCCGTCCGTTTCCCCTGCTCGATCAATTTCCAGAACTCGCGCGTTTTCTCGAGCTGGGCATCTTCTGAGGTCGGCAATTTGCTGCGGAAAAGAAAATCGCGCAGCGTGTTTTTGTGCAAAATGCGATGCACAGTGATCCCTTCGTCGCGCCTCTCGAAATAAATCCGGTAATTTTTCGCGCGAAAGCGATATAACTTTTTTCCTTCCCGCTCGATCACGCCAAATCGCGAGTTATCGAGATGGTCGAGATCTTCCGGCAAGATTTGAAACTCAGCGAGCAGATCAAGCTGCAACGACTTCGGCAGCGCCGAAATCTCCGCCGCGCTCAATTCATTGAAGATGATTTGGAACATGGGAAGCGTGGATTCGTTAAATCGTTGAACCGTTAAATGTAAACGCGCCGGACGCGACTACCAACGCGCGTCGTGATTTCCCAAGTGATCGTGCCAGCGTGCTCCGCCAATTCCGCACAAGAAATTTCCGCGGCGCCCTGCGCTCCCATCAAAACGGCTTCGTCGCCCACTTGCACATTGTCGATCTTGCTCACATCGATCATCATCAAGTCCATGGTCACGCGACCGAGCAGCGCGCAGCGCTGACCGCGAACTAAAACGGCGGCATCACGATTCGAAAGATGTCGCGGATAACCATCAGCATAACCCGCCGTGAGGGTTGCGATCCGCATTTTGCCTGGCGTGATAAACGTACGGCCATAGCTGATCGAACTTCCCTTTGGTAGATCGCGGACGACACCAATTCTCGTTTTCCATGTCATCACCGGTCTTAGAATCTTCTGAAACTCAGGCAAAGGCGAAATGCCGTAGAGGATGATCCCCGCGCGAACAATATCGAACGTCGGGTCGGCATAGGCGAGCACACCGGTACTTTGCAATACGTGCGCTTTGTAATCGCCGGGAATTTCGGCGCGTATTTGCCTAACGAGTCTGCCAAATCGCGCCAGCTCGTCCCGCGTATACTCGGTGTCCTCATCCGAAACTGGAAGGTGCGTCGAGATGCTGTGAATTTTGATCTTTGGCAACACCGAAACTTTTTTGAAAAGTGCGAGCGCATCGCCTTCCGGAACGCCCATCCGCCCCATTCCGGTGTCGATCTTGAAGTTGATTGAGGTCGCTGCGTCTTTTACCGCGAGACTGAACTCCTGCGCTTCTTCGAAGGTGGAAATCGTTGGGATAAACCCGTGCTCGGCGATGATGGATCTTTCTTCAGGTATGGAGGGGCCAAGAATGATGATTGGATGAGGAAGCGCGCTGCGCAATTGGATCGCCTCCTCCAGATTAGCTACCCCGAACAATTGCGCGTCTTTGGCGAGCGCTTCCGCGATGCCGGCCAATCCGTGCCCGTAAGCGTTCGCTTTCACGACGGCGAGAAGTTGCGCGGCTGATCCGATTCGCTTGCGCACGAGTCGTGCGTTGTGACGCAGCGCGCTCCGATCGATCTCAGCCCAGCATCGATAGGTTTCCGTAGTCATGAAGCGGTCGTTGCGGGTCTAGGCACGGTGATGTGCGGTTCGCGCAAATAAATTGGCTCAAGCGGCGGTAAAGAAAAGTTGTGACTCGCGCTTCGAGGAAGGCCTGCCAGCACAAGCGCCGAGGGATAACGAAGCTCAACGCCTTTAGACGGCGGCAGGTTATCGGACGAAAAGATCGGCATGTCATCTTCGAGCTTGTCCCGTTTGGCTTGCAGTTCGCTTTCAGTAAACATCGTCGGACCTTCGATCAACCGGTGAGCGCGAATGCGGGCAAAGAAAAATGATTGCCGGCGTGCGTCCCCGATCACGCCATATTCATCCGCCTCGCATTCCATCGCGCAAATCGAAGGATATCCGATGAGTCGCGTTTTCGACGTAGCTTGCAATCCAATCGCTGCCGAGATCGCAATTCGAATGCCCGCGTAAGAACCGGGCCCAAGACCAACAATGATTTCTTCTGGAGGACCGAATTTCTCGCGGACACTTTGGAGGTTTACAAAAAATGGTCCGGAATCCTTGCGATCGTTTATCCATTCGCGCATGACAAGATCGCCCTCATCCAGCCAGGCGATGCTGCCGTGCGCGGTAGAAAGTTCGAGCGCGAGAATTTTCATTTCGTTCTGATCGCTCGCGTAGTTTCCGATCTTATCTCGAAATTAAGCCAGCGCGCTTGCTCGGGAATGAATTCAGGAAAGCGGTCCGCCCATTCGACCACCGAGACGCCGTCGCCGAAAAAATAATCATCCAGACCGAGTCGTGCGATCGATTTTGGATCTCGCAGGCGGAAAAAATCGAAATGATAAATCGGCCAGCGGCCACCAGGATACTCGTGCACGATCGTGAAAGTCGGGCTGGTGACGGGCGCGCTACTTCCCACGCCGGCAACGAAACCTTTGACGAATTGTGTTTTGCCGGTGCCGAGCGCGCCCTGTAGCGCAAGCACCGAACCAAGCCCGACATCTTTGGCAAAGAGCCGCCCAATTGCCTCTGTTTCCGCCGGGTTATTGGAAATGAACGTAGCCACGAAGCAATTTCGAATCTCGAATCTCGAATCTCGAATTCAATCGACCGATGCGCGTCAGTAAAAGTTTGGGGAATTTTTTGGGCCAATTCTCTTGCAGCCGTTCGCGTTCGCGCGGCGAAATCGCGAAGAGCAATTCGTAATCGTCGCCGTCTGAGATCGCATTGTCGATGTTGCAGCCAGGGCTGCGCGGCAACAGGTTATTGTCGATTTTGAATCCGGCCTTGCTGGCGCGCGCGAGCCGCGGAAGATCGACGCCGAGTCCATCGCTCAAGTCCATCATAGCGTGGATCGAGAAATTCTTTGTCAGCCAGCGCGATTCTTCGATCCGCGGGACAAATCGCAAGTGTCGTCCCCGGTTCGCGCCGCCAAGGCGGCCAGTGACAAAAAGATCATCACCGGCTTTGCCGCCGCTGCGCGAGACACAGCGATTTTTCTCAACGAATCCTGAAACGCTGATTGAGATGACGGCGGGCCCTCGCGTGCTGCTGGTCTCGCCGCCGACAATGCTGACCTTGAAGCGCGCTGCGGCCTGGCTCAGGCCGCGATAAATCTTTTCCACCCAGTCGCTCCTTGTTTGCTTCGAGACAATGAGCGTAATCAACGCGAACTGGGGCAGAGCGGAAGTCGCGGCAAAATCGCTCAGCGGACGCATCATCGCCTTCCAACCAACATCGAGAGCGTTCGTTCGCGGCAAAAAGTGCACGCCTTCGACCACGCAATCGGTTTTGAGAACGAGAAATTTGCGCCTGGCGGGAGCTTCCACCAGCGCGCAGTCGTCTCCGGCGCCTGCGAAAACTGACTTGCCGCGGGGAAGACGGGGCAAAAGTTGAGCGAGCAGCCAGTCTTCGCCCAGCTCCCTCAATTTCATTGCGGAAAGAGTTCTGGAAACGCAAGCAAAGCGAGCGACACCGAATTGAAGAGCGCGTGCATCGTCATTGAGACAAGGATGGAACCGCTCCATTCGTAGGCAATCGTGAAACAGCTTCCCAGAACAAAGAGTGGCACGAAGGAGGGCAAATGAGTGTGAACGGCAGCAAAGAGGAGCGCGTTAGCCGTGAGCCCGAGCAAACGCCCGAAATAGCGTTTGAGCACGCCGTAAAGAAAAAAGCGAAAGAGAAATTCCTCGGCCACGGGCGCGATAGCGACCGCGAAAACAATGATCATGATCCGCTGACTGATCGTTTGCGATGCATTAAAAAGCTCCACGATGCTCTGTTTGCTCGAGCCGCTTCCGAGAAGGCGCTGCGTGATTGCGTCGGCCACCGAGATCAAGGGGTAAGCCGCCAACATCAGGATTGTTCCGGTGCTGAGAGCCCGAAAAAAACTGAGTTTGGCAAAACCGCCCAGGAAATTCAGATCAAACCCGCGGAACTGCAAAAAGGTGATGACAACCAAAACAACTCCGAGAGTGAAGAGAAGATTTTCCACCAGATCGCGACTGTTGAGCTGGATCGATGGATGCGAAAGTGAAGCGACAACGCCAAGCAAGAGCAAGAAGACCAACCCGGCAGCAAGGATGGCTTCGGGCAAGCCAAATGTCCTGGTCGATCCATTCGTCGAAGCCGGTGTTCGCGCGCTGATCTGGCGGATGAGCGAGACGTAGATATATACGCCGACGATAAGGAAGAGCGCGTTGGCCACGCCTCCGAGCGCCGTTAAGAGGCTGTCGGATGACATGCGGCCGTGCCCGCCTACGGAGCGTAATAGCTCGGCAGGAAATAAGCGCGCCCCGTTTCCAATTGCGGAACGAGTTGCTTCGGAAGTTGGAGTTCGATCTTGGAGTCGGCTTGTCCGAACATGCGGAAAAAGCGGCTCAGGCTGAAGGGCGGGCCGTACTTTACAACTTTCGCTTCCGGCGCACTCCCCAATTGCTTCGCCTTGGCGACGGCATCTTCCAGTTGACCAAGTCCATCGACCAATTTGTTGTCCAGAGCCTCTTTGCCTGAGAGAATCCGGCCGTCGGCGACGGTGTTGCGAAGCAGATCGGACGGAAGATTCCGCTCTTTGGCGACGATGCCGAGGAACTTGTCGTAGGTTTTCATAACGAAACTTTGCACCAGCTCGCGCTCCTCCGGCGTGACCGGGCGCGCGCCATTGAGCATGTCCTTGAACTTTCCGCTTTTGAAAACGACGGAAGCGAGCCCGACTTTGTTAAACAATTGCTCGTAGTTCAGCGTCTGGATGATGACGCCGATGCTGCCGGTGATGGTAGTGTCGCTCGCCATTAAAAATTTGCCGCCGCAGGAAACGTAGTAGCCGCCGGAAGCCGCGAGCGAGTCCATGTAAACGACAACCGGTTTTCTTGCACGCGTCTTAACCACGGCATTGTAAATCTGGTCGGAAGCCGTCACTTCTCCACCGGGCGAGTCGATTTCGAGGACGATCGCCTTGACGCGATCATCCTCGCGGGCCTGTTGCAGCGCCGCGCGCATGTCGTCCACCATGGAATCGCTTACGTTCCCGGGGATGGAAGAACTGATCAAACCGCGCAGCATGATCACCGCAATTTTGTCCGAAATTCCGCGGCCGCCTCGCTGGATGATCGTCTCCCGGAACCGTGAGATAGCTTCTTCTTCCCGCATTACGCCCCCGATGCGCTGGAAGGTAGCGAGGGCCAGCACTAAATTAATGAATACGCTGGCGCAGAGCGCGACGAATAAAAAGATGCTAAGACAACCGAGTTTGCGATCTGCCATGACCCCGCAAGACTGGCGGAGAACCCGCGGACACACAAGCGCTTTTCGCGACGCTCTGGAGGGCGCTCTTGCCCGCAGATCGGCCTCTAAATCACAGGCGGCTGGACGTTGCGATTTGCCCCCGAATGCCTTCGGGGC
>DATMPQ010000116.1:0-4787 GCA_035567015.1 Chthoniobacterales bacterium
TCCGGTGTATGTCGATTTTGCCTTGCCCCAGCAGGAGATTTCGAAACTTGCGCCGGGATTGGAAGCTCGGGTCCGCACCGATGCGATACCGGGTCGTGAATTCACCGGAAAACTGACCGCGCTTAATTCAATGGTGGACACCGTGACGCGGAATGTGACGGTGCAGGCGACGCTCGAAAATGCAGACCACGCGCTCAAGCCGGGAATGTTCGTTAAGATCGACATCGTTCTGCCGCAAAAAAGTAAAACGCTCGTGATTCCCGGCAGCGCGGTTTCTTACGCACCCTATGGCGACTCGGTGTTTGTCATCGAGAACAAGAAAGATCCAAAAACTGGAAAGAAATCGCAGATGCTGCGCCAGGCTTTTGTGCGGATCGGCGAGGCGCGCGGCGATTTTGTTTCGGTGACGCGAGGATTAAAAACTGGTGACATCGTTGTCAGCACCGGCGTTTTCAAATTGCGTAACGGCATGCCGGTAACGATCAACAACGATCTCGCACCCAAGCCTCAGTTAAATCCGACGCCGGAAGATTCGTGACAAGGTCGAAATGAAATCGTTTACAGATCTTTTCATCAAACGCCCAGTGCTGGCGATGGTAGTCAGCTTCGTGATTCTCATCGCCGGTTTGCAGGCGATGAAGACGATCAACGTGCGGCAATATCCGCGCAGCGACATCGCCGCGATCACGGTGACGACAATTTACGTGGGCGCGGATGCGGAATTGGTCCGCGGATTTATTACCACGCCACTCGAGCGCGCGATCGCCGCGGCTGATGGCATCGATTACATACAATCGCAAAGTCAACAGGGCGTTTCCACGATCACGGCGCGTCTGAAATTAAATTACGACGCGAACAAAGCGTTGTCGGACATCAGCTCGAAGGTCGATTCGGTCCGTAACTTCTTGCCGCCCGAGTCGCAGATTCCTGTGATTACGATTATCCCGGCCGATTCGCAGATCGCCTCGGCCTATTTGAGTTTTACCTCCAGTATTCTTCAGCCTAACGAGGTCACCGATTACCTGGTTCGACTGGTTCAACCTCGTCTAACTTCAATTGGTGGCGTGCAGCGCGCCGACATTTTGGGCGGTCGCACGTTCGCGATGCGCATCTGGCTCAAGCCTGAGCGAATGGCGGCATTGAATATCAGCCCGGCGCAAGTGCGCGACGCGCTCTCGCGAAACAATTACCTGGCCGCGGTCGGCAGCACCAAAGGCTCGCTCCTTCAAGTCAATCTCACCGCTAACACCGATTTGCATACCGCCCAGGATTTCAAGAGCCTCGTCGTCCGTCAGGACAAAGGAAATCTGATCCGATTGAGCGACATCGCAGACGTCGTGCTCGGCTCGGAGGATTACAACACCGAAGTCCGTTTCTCCGGCCAAAAAGCGGTGTTCATGGGCATCTGGGTTTTGCCGAACGCGAACTCCATCGACGTGATCAAGCGCGTGCGCACTGAGTTGGAGCAAATTCAAAAGGAATTGCCAACCGGTATGAAAGCCGAAATGGCCTACGACGCGACCGCTTACATCAACGACGCGATCCATGAGGTTGTAAAAACGTTGATCGACACATTGCTCATCGTGATGGTCGTGATCTTCTTGTTCCTCGGGTCGATCCGTTCGGTTCTCGTGCCGGTTGTCGCGATCCCGATTTCGCTAATCGGCGCGCTCTTTTTGATGCAGCTGTTCGGCTTCACGCTGAACCTGCTGACGCTGCTCGCGATCGTTCTCTCGGTCGGATTGGTTGTCGATGATGCGATCGTTGTGGTCGAGAACGTTGAGCGTCACATGCGTGAAGGCATGTCGCGCATGAACGCGGCGCTGGTTGGCGCGCGCGAGTTGGTCGGCCCAATCATCGCGATGACAATCACGCTCGCCGCGGTTTACACGCCAATCGCCCTCCAAGGCGGATTGACCGGCGCACTATTTAGAGAATTTGCGCTCACCCTCGCCGGCGCCGTTTTCATTTCGGGTGTGGTCGCGCTCGTTCTATCGCCGGTGATGTCGGCCAACCTGCTTCGTCCGGAACATGTCGATTATGGATTCAGTGGATGGGTCACTCGCACGTTCGATCGGTTCCGCGATTGGTACGGCAGGCAGCTCGATCGAACATTGGCCGCGCGCCCGGCGGTTTACACAGTCTGGATCGGCCTATCGTTGCTGGCGGGGCTCTTTTGGTACATGTCGCCGGGTGAGCTGGCTCCACAAGAAGATCAAAGTGTCATCTTCGGCATCATGACTGCACCGGCCAACGCAACAATCGACGATACGATCCGCTATGCCGATGCCGCCGGAAAAATTTTTGCCGACGTTCCGGACACCAAGTTCACGTTTCAGCTGACATTTCCCGATAATGGTTTTGGCGGAATGGTTTTGAAACCGTGGGGCGTGCGCAAGACACCGACAAAAAATTATCTGCCGCTCATTCAGCAAAAATTAGGAGGCATTCCGGGCATTCGCATGTTCCCGGTCATGCCGTCGGCGTTGCCCGGCGCTGACAATTTCCCAGTGAGTTTTGTCATCACTTCGACCGCAGATCCCGAACGGATCCTCGAATTTGCAAAGGACCTTCAGGCCAAGGCGATGCAGGCGCACATGTTTCAATTTTCGGACATCGACACCAAGATCGATCAACCGCAATCCGAAATCGTTTTCGACCATGACAAAGTCGCGTCGATGGGAATGGACATGCAGAAAGTTGGAAGCGACATGTCCGCTGCGATCGGCGGCAACTACGTTAACTGGTTCAACATCGCCGGCCGCAGCTACAAGGTGATCCCGCAAGTCAAACGGATCGATCGTTTGAATCCGGAACAACTAAAAGACATTTACGTCACGGGTCCGAACAATCAGCTCATTCCGCTAAGCACGGTAGCCTCGATCCGTCACAAAACCGTCGCGCGCTCGCTCAATCGCATGCAGCAACTCAACGCCGTTGCTCTCAGCGGTGTGCCGACAGGCTCGTTGGATGCGACCTTGAAATTTCTCGAGAACGAAGCCGCGAAGATTCTGCCGAAAGGCTACATCGTTGATTACACCGGTGAGTCGCGTCAGTTGCACACTGAAGGCAGCAAGTTCGGATGGGTGTTCACTCTCGCCGTCCTTTTGATTTTTCTTGTCCTGGCGGCGCAGTTCAACAGCTTCCGCGACCCGTTGATCATCCTGCTTGGGTCGGTGCCGCTTGCGGTTTTCGGCGCGCTGCTTTTCACTTTTTTGAAAATGCCGTTCGGAACCTTTTTCACTGATCATTTCACAACGACGTTGAACATTTATTCAAAGGTTGGACTCGTCACATTGGTCGGTCTTGTTTCCAAAAACGGAATTCTGATCGTGCAGTTTGCAAACGAGTTACAACGCGAAGGAAAAGATAAACTCGCGGCAATCGCGCAAGCCGCGCGGATTCGTTTGCGGCCGGTCATGATGACGAGCGTTGCGACAGTGGCTGGTCACTTTCCGCTAACGCTGGTGACCGGCGCGGGCGCGGCCGCGCGAAATTCGATCGGTCTTGTTCTCGTCGGGGGCATGACGATCGGCACCATTTTCACTCTGTTCATCGTTCCGTCGCTCTACATGCTCATCGCGAAGCAGCATCACGAAAAATCGTTGATGGATCCCGATCTCGAAGGCGTGGAAGATGTCGATCTTGTTCCGGAACCAGTGCTGGCGCGAGACGGCGACGGCAATGGCAATGGCTGGAAACACGAATGACCGAGCTCGCCACCGGACGAGTCGGGGTCGCCGCGGCGACGGAACCGGAGATCGGCGCGAGCGCGACGGTCAATCTTGTCGTCCGCGAATCTGACTGCGCAAGCGCGCTAAAATTGAGCGACGATCCGCGCGATAATTTTCCAGCAGTCTTCGCTACGACGCGCATGATTGCGTTGATGGAACTGGCCGGCGCGCGGCTGCTGCATCCCCTGCTCCGGCCCGGCGAAATGTCGGTGGGCGCACATGTCGATGTCAGCCATACCGCTGCGACGCCGATTGGCGCGAAAGTCACCGCGAGCGCAACCTATCGGGGGCACGACGGAAAACTTTTCGTCTTCGACGTTATCGCGCACGATCCCGGGGGCGAGATTGGCCGCGGCACGCACAAACGCGCGATTGTCTCGCGAGATCGCTTAATTGCCGGTGCAGCGAAGCGGCGGTAAGTCACGTCGAAGAGCGCACGGTATCTCGGGTGTTGTCTTTGAGGACCAGATTCTCGGCCAAGATCGATAATCTACCTTTCGCTGTAGCCGCGCGGCTCGCAGAACCGCGGCTACAAAATAAAGCGTGCCCCAGGTTTCTCTGCTCGTCATATTCGGCCTCAGCATGAACCGCAAATTTCTCGCGCTTTTCATTGTATCGCCGCTGGCAGTTATTTTTGCGGGAAATTCGCCGCCGGCGTTCAAATATCCGTCGGCTCCGGCGAGCAACCAGGTCGATGATTATTTCGGAACGAAAGTGCCGGATCCCTATCGGCCGCTGGAAAATCCGGATTCGCCCGAGTCGCGGAAATGGATCGAAGCGGAAGATAAAATCACGTTCGACTTTTTGAAAACAATTCCGGAACGGGACGGAATTAAGAAGCGTCTCACTGAAGTGTGGGATTACGAGCGTTTTGGCGTCCCGTTCAAAGAAAAGGGCCGTTACTTCCTCTCCAAAAACTCGGGATTGCAGAACCAAAATGTGCTCTACACATCGACAAATTTATCCGAACCACCAAAACAACTTCTCGATCCGAACACCCTCGCGAAAGATGGCACGATCGCGTTGAGCGGATTGGAAGTGAGCGATGACGCA
>DATMPQ010000117.1:0-7060 GCA_035567015.1 Chthoniobacterales bacterium
GGGCCTTGCGAATCATCCGCTCGCCGCCATCGCACTGGCCACCCGTGCGCCGATTCTGCTCGCCCCAGCTATGAATGGAAAAATGTGGTCGCATCCGGCCACACTGGAAAACGTGGAGAAATTGAAATCGCGCGGCGTCGAGTTTATCGGACCCGAAGAAGGAATGCTCGCCTGCGGTTACGAAGGCCTCGGCCGCCTTTGGAAAGTCGAAGACATCGCCTTTCGCGCGGAATTTCTGCTCGCGCGCCAGGAAAATCTCATCGCGTGAGATTTCTCATCACGGCGGGACCGACACGCGAGCCGATCGATCCCGTTCGCTATCTCAGCAATCGCTCATCGGGGAAAATGGGCTACGCGATCGCCGAAGCGGCCGTCGAAGCTGGACACGACGTCACTTTGATTTCCGGTCCCGTGCATCTCGATCCACCGCGCGACGCTCGCTTGGTGTCAATCGTGACGAGTGATGAAATGTCCGCGGCGATACATCGACATCTTCGCGAGTGCGATGCCCTGGTCATGTGCGCCGCGGTCGCCGATTACAAACCGGCAGCAGTTTCTCCAGGGAAAATCAGGAAGCGAGACGAGCACCTCTGCCTCGAGCTGACGCCCACGCGCGACATCCTCTCCTCGCTGGCAAAAAAAGATCGCCACTTCCTCGTCGTTGGTTTCGCGGCGGAAACAAATGATGTGGAAAATGGCGCCGAGAAAAAACTTCACGCGAAAAATTGCGACCTGATTGTAGCGAACGACGTGAGCTGCGCCGACTCCGGAATGGAGAGCGACGAAAATGAGGTGACGATTCTGTTCCGAAGCGGCGAACGACAAAAAATTTCTCGCGCGGCCAAAAAAATTATCGCGCGCGAGCTCGTAAAAATATTTACAAACATGCGAGAAAAATGTTTGACAAAAAAAAAGTGATGATTACTGAACCATTTGTAAGTGAAGTTGAATTCATCTCGAACTCTTCACAACCCTCCGCATCTGCGGATTGAAAGGGGGGAATAGTCGATGGCAAAAAAACGCAAAAAAGCCGCGAAGAAAAAATCAGCAAAAAGAAAGAGGCATTAACGCCTCACGCCTGATCACGACCTCGAAGCATTCGAGGTCACAAGTCCAAACCTCAACCCGGGAGGGAAATTTATCTTCCTCCCGGTTTTTTCTTGTAGCGGTCGCGCTCTGCGCGTTGAATGGAAGATCCTCGCCGCGCGAGCGGCCACACTGCGCAACGCGCGAACAAAATCTCAATTTGATTTCCGTTGTGCACTTCGTGCTCTTTGTGCGAGGTAGTTTCGCCATGAAGCATTATCTCGACGCGGCCGAGAAAGCGGCACGCTCCGCGGGCGAAATGCTCCGGCAAAATTTTCAGCGACCGCTCCGCGTCAATTCGTTGGAACCGCATGATATCAAACTCGAAATCGACGTGCAGACGCAGGAATTGATCACCCAGTTGCTTCTCAAACAGTTTCCGCAGCACGCGCTTTACGGCGAGGAAGGCATCGTCGGCGATCAAGCGAGCAAGCATCAGTGGGTGGTCGATCCGCTCGATGGCACGGTGAATTATTTCTACGGCATTCCGCATTTTTGCGTCTCGATTGCTTTGCGATTCCAGGGCGAGATCATTGTCGGCGTGATCTATGATCCCATGCGCGACGAAATGTGGAGCGGGCAAAAGGGCGAAAGCCCGCGCTTGAACGGACATCACTTTCGCGTGAGCACGCGCGCCAATCTCGCCGAAGCCGTCGTCTCCGTCGGACTTTCCAAAACGGGTGTAACGATCGAGGCCGGCCTGCCGCTTTTGCAACAGATGATTCATCGCGCGCGCAAATGCCGCTTGCTCGGCAGCGCCGCACTCGACATGGCTTATGTGGCCTGCGGACGACTCGACGCTTACATCGAGCAAGGCATTAGCTTGTGGGATATCGCCGCCGGTTGGATTCTGGTTGAGACGGCCGGCGGCACGGTCGATCTGCGGCCCCGCAAAGATATGAAAGAGAAATACAGCATCGTCGCGTCCAACGGCGTCATTGATTTGAAACTTTGAAAATGATTCGATGCGGAATCGGTTACGACGTGCATCGTTTGGCCGAAGATCGACAGTTGATCCTCGGCGGAGTTGAAATCCCGCACTCGCGCGGGCTAGAGGGACATTCCGATGGCGATGTTCTCTCCCATGCAATTGCGGACGCGCTTCTCGGCGCGATCGGCGCCGGCGACATCGGCCAGCATTTTCCAAACACCGACGAATTGATTCGCGGCATCAGCAGCATCAAGATTTTGCAACGCGTGAGCGAACTGCTTGCCAAAGAAAAAGCGCGTGCCGTGAATGTCGATGCAACCGTGATTTCGGAGGCGCCCAGGATTGTACCCTATATTCCGGCGATGCGAAAAAAAATTGCGCAGGCAATCGGCGCGACTGAATTACGTATCAGCATCAAGGCGACGACAAACGAACGGCTTGGTGCGATTGGGCGCGGCGAAGGCATCGCCGCAATGGCAATCGCGACCGTGGAGCAGGAGGAAAGGAGCGATGGAAGATTGGCGTAATGATGTGAGGCACTGCGCTGTTCCACCACTCCATCATTTTCATTCATAGAAATGGCACTCCGTTTTTTTAATACCTACTCGCGACAACTTGAGGAATTCCGGCCGCGGGATCCGGCAGCGCCCAACATCGGCATCTATACGTGCGGCCCAACGGTTTACAGCCGCGCGCACATCGGAAATTTTCGCGCCTACATTTTCGAAGATCTGTTGCAGCGCCATCTTGAGCTGCGTGGTTACAACGTGCATCGCGTCATGAACATCACCGACGTGGATGACAAAACCATCCGAGGCACGCGCGAGGCTCGAGTTCCGCTCACAAAATTCACGGCGCAATTCAAGGAAGCCTTCTTCCAAGACATCGAAACCTTGCGGATCAAGCGCGCGGATGAATTTCCTGCCGCGACCGAGCAGCGTTATGTCGACAAGATGATTGAGATGATTAGCACGCTCATTTCGCGTGGCCTGGCTTATCAAGCCGAGGACAAATCAGTTTATTTCCGCATCAACAGATTTCCCGCTTACGGGAAACTCGCTCATTTCGATCTCACCCAATTGCAATCGACCGGCCGCGTAAAACACGACGAATACGACAAGGAACACATTGGCGACTTCGCACTTTGGAAAGCATGGGACGAAGAGGATGGCGATGTCGGCTGGCAGAGTCCATGGGGCCGCGGCCGTCCCGGCTGGCATATCGAGTGCAGCGCGATGGCAACGGCACTGCTCGGCGATGAGATCGACATTCACTGCGGCGGCGTCGATAACATTTTCCCGCATCACGAAGCGGAGATCGCGCAAAGCGAAGGCTGCACCGGCAAAAAGTTCGTGCGTTACTGGCTGCACTGCGCCCATCTGCTTGTCGATGGACAGAAAATGTCGAAGTCGTTAGGCAACTTTTACACGCTTCCCGATGTTCTGGAGAAAGGGTACACCGGTCGCGAGATTCGTTACGCGTTGGCGCGTGTGCATTATCGGGCGCCGCTCAATTTCACCTGGGATGGAATGAAGGAAGCGCGCGAGTCGTTAGGCCGGATTGACGACTGGCTCATGCGGCTGCGCGAAACCACCGGGGGGCAGATCGATAAGCAAAAGACCGACATGCGTATCGGCCGGCAATTTGAAGAGGCGCTTGACGATGACCTGAACATTTCCGCAGCGCTTGGCTTTTTGTTCGAAAAAATTCGTGAAACCAATCGCGCGATGGATCGAAATGAACTCGACGCCGCGTCGGCGAATGCTTGGTTGAATTGGTGGGAACGCATAAACAGCGTAATCGATCTTGAGATGGAAACAGCAGAACTTCCGGTGGAGATAGCGAAGCTGGCGGATTCACGGACGCAAGCGAGGCTTGCAAAAGACTGGCGAAAAAGTGATGAATTGCGCGACGAATTGAGCGCTCGCGGTTGGGAAGCGCGCGACACCAAGGACGGCCAGAAAATTACGCGGCGCACCGGCGTTTAGTTCGCGAAAAGATGTTTGCGCCCACTGAATTCCTTAACCTCGAACATACGGCCCATCCGAAGTTGTTTGAGAACCAGAAGTATGTCTGGGACGCGCTCAGACAAATTGCGAGTTATTTACAGTTTCGCTTGAAACCGGCCGTGTTCGGCGAGCTCATCGGGAAACCTTTCATCAGCAGCAATGTGTTTGTCGGGCGTGGGACAATTGTCGAACAAGGCGCGGTTTTGAAAGGGCCCGCTTGGATCGGCGAGAATTGCCACATCCGCAGCGGCTGCTATGTACGTGAGAATGTAGTGGTGGGTGACGGCGCGGTGATGGGAAATTCGTGCGAGTTCAAGAACTGCATTCTCTTCGATGAGGCAAAGGCGCCGCATTTTAATTACGTGGGCGATTCGATTCTGGGTCACGGCGCGCATCTGGGCGCGGGTGTGATTCTCTCGAATGTGAAACTCGACCATCATGAAATCATGGTGATGGCGCCTGAAGGCCACATCGCAACTGGTCTGACGAAATTCGGCGCGATCGTCGGCGATCGCACCGAAATTGGCTGTAATGCGGTGATCAATCCCGGCTCGATTTTGGGACGCGATTGCATTGTTTATCCCACCGTGAATTTTCGCGGCGTTTTGCCGCAGGGCAGCGTGGTCAAGTTGCGCCAGGAACTTCAGGTATTGGATCGAAGAGAAAGTTAACTCTTCCGATCAACCTACGGTAAAGGCTTTGGCGGCGCGGATGGGCGGAGATTCGAACGGGGCATCGATCCACCTTCCGACTCAAAATATCGGTATTGCTGCATCAACGTCCCCGGCCGAGGTCGAGAAAATTCGCTCAAAACTCGCCGAAGCCAAAAAGCAGCATGACTCGTTCATGGGCGGTTTGCTTTGACGAATCAGCCAAGAAACATCGTCGATCTTAACAAGGTCAGACTGTCCTCGTCCGGATACTGCGGAACACTCAGTAGGCTGCCGAATGCTGCGTGTATTCTGTTTTGAACGTCTTGCACCTCCTTACCGAGCAGGCCACGCGTTGTGCCGATGATGAATTTTGATGCGATGTTGGCCGTATCGATCGCTAGACGCTTCACATTGACCGGATGATAACCGAAGCCCAAGAAAGCAATCCGCTCTGCGGCAGTGAGAAGTTCGCGCGCGTGTTCGAGGCTACCAGAAGTTTCCTCATGCAAAAGGGTTATTCCGGCCGCGGCCTCAGAAGCCTCGCGATAATCTTGTAGGTGCTGGCTGTATTGACGGCATCCATCTTCGGGATACGGACGCCGCCCCAATTGGCCGTGAACATGAATGATCGGAATTCGCGCGAGCGCCCTTGCACACTCTTCGCGCCGTTGTGCGTGCGAATTCTCTAGCGCGTTCAAAAGGTAGTGCTCAAGGGAGCGATCGTAGTTGAATGTGATTATCGAAAGGCGGTTTTCGCCGAATCTCTCGAATGGAGCGTCGAGCTTCTCCGAGAGATATTGATACCAATCTCCGCCCCGAGCCGGATCGGACATTTCGTAAAGGTGTAATTCGCTCTCGCAGGGGATAAGGCAATATGCGATCGCAAGTTTCCCAACGTTCAGAAAGTTTCGGCGATGTTGCAAGAAAGCATCGATCGACGGTTGGCCGGATTTCAAGAAGGCTTCTCTGAATTCGAAAAATCCGGCCGTCTCACTGAATGGAGGGTAAAGTAATTGGGCTGCAGCCGTGTCGGGAGCATAGAAAGCCGCGCAAATCTCGCGTTTTAGTCGCTCGCCTGTTGGAAACCCATAGGGATGGCTAGCTCCAGCACCAAGGACTAGGACAGTGGGCGTAGTGATCACCGGGGAAAAGCAATTACATTCGAGCCGGACATCAGAATAGCGGCAGGTCGCGGTCGCGACTGTCCCATCTCTTGGCTAAAAGTTCGACTCTCTGAGGAACTCCCCATGATTCGAGTATTTGGGAGTTGATCTTCGCAGCCGATCGAATTCTAGTCGAGAACGACGGTTCCCAATCTGTCAGCTCTTCTAAGTAGCCAATGTGTTCCTTTGCTTTGGCAAAGCTGGAACTTTCTTCAAACAAACCGATGAGGATTTCACTCATTTTCCTTTGCGTCTGTTTGCTTGTCCGGTATGCGTCAAACAATTCCTTTGCTAGGTCCATCGCCGCCTTATTATTTCCGTTGAAGGCCTGAAATCGGGCGATGAAACCGTAGGGGGCATAGGCGAAGCGCACAGCGAAAACTGGAATACCTCGGCCCATAGCAAACCCGATTTCTTGATCGGCCCAGTTACTGGCGTGGAAATCTTTGTGAAGCAGCGCGACTAGCGCGTCACTCGTGGCAAGTGCTGTTTCGATCTGTGCCTGCCATTCTGATGTCGGCTCGATGTCATTATGGGCGACGAACGCTGATATGCCGTATTGAAGTAGCGCTTGCTGCAATTCGGCGGCGAAATCTCGCTCGACTGCTAAATGCGAAATAAACAATCGTAACATTCCCTTTCGCCAAAACGGGGGGTCAATGCGTTGCGGACCGGCCTCCTCGAATTGAAATCCGACGTGCTGGCCAAGCTCAATCAGTTGCGGGTCGTGGGCGCCTTTGAGCATCTCCACCACGTAGGCGTATTTGTTTCCCCCGCTCCACATGTCCGACGTGGGTAACGAAAATTGATCTAAAGTCAGATCGACCAAAGGCCATTCCTCGGCGCTCAGTCGGCTGGCAATCTCTTTAATCAGCAATACCCGTTTTGAGGCTGATAAGGGCATCAACGTGCAAGGTCCTGAAACACTTGAAGTTTTGGCTACTGCGCTCGCGATATACTAGGTGGCGGATGGGCGGGGATTCGAACCCCGGGTGCCTTTCGGCACACACGCTTTCCAGGCGTGCACAATAGACCGCTCTGTCACCCATCCCAGAAATCGGCGGTCAAAGTTGTAGCCGCCGGAACAATTCGTCGAGCGGCAGTTGAATGCCGATGTAAAACTCACCGAAGTCCGCGTATTCCGCGCTCACCGGGTCGAAGCGCATTTGGTAAACGATCGCTTTGATCTGAAAGGTGTCGCGCGCAAAAAGAGTCACG
>DATMPQ010000118.1:0-9620 GCA_035567015.1 Chthoniobacterales bacterium
TTATCAACTATCGGTTCGGGAATCACACCTGTAATCTCGAACATCGCAGGGTAAATCTTTACATCCCGAAAACATCCGGGATTATCGAGAGCCGTTGGTTGAGAGTTGAGAGAAAAACACTGGTTTCCTGCCCAACCCTCAACGAACGGCTCCCCTTCTCAAAGAACTACTCGCGCAATTGTGCGCCGAGCTCGCGCTGCAAGCGTTCGCGAATCCTCGCGTGCGCCGCAGTCACTTCCTCACTTGTCAGTGTGCGACTTCGATCTCGATATGTCAATCGGTATGCGAGCGACTTTTTCTTCGGACCAAATCGGCGCGCGGCTTCTTCACCAACAAATTGATCGAAAAATTCGACCCTTTCGAGCCAAGATGGATTTTCGTGGAAGATCACTTTCAATATTTTTTCGTGAGTCAGTTCTTCAGAAACAATCATTGCAATATCCCGGATAATTGCGGGGAATTTGCCAAACTCGCGAAACGTAGCTCTTGAGCCAAGGCCTCTAATAGGCAGATCCAGCGATAGTTCGGCGACGAAGACACCGCCCGGCGCGCCAATCTTTAACGAGAGTGCGGATAATTGTCCCGCAATACCGATCAACTGATTATTGTCATAAATTTCCGCGGCCATTGAAAGATTCGGATCGGTGCTGCGTTGAAAAGAAAGCTTGTCGGGGAACACAGACTCAACCGCGCCTTTGAGGTCGAAGAAGTCTAACCCGCCTTGGTCGGCCGCTCTCCAATGAGGGTCACTAACCCTCTTTCCCCAAACAAGAAACCCCGCGCGTCTTTCTTCCCTTCCATCAGGCGGAGCGAAAACACGCCCCAGTTCGAAAAGCGCCACGCGCTCGGCACCCGCCCTGAGATTTCTTTCAAAAACTCCGAGTAATCCTGAGAGCAAGCTCGGACGCAGGGCTACGTGATCCTCACTCAGTGGATTTTGTAGCACGATTGCATTCTCGCTAAATGCGGGCGCATTGCGCGGGATCAACTTCGACGTGCGCACTTCGGAAAGCCCGTGCGCAACTAATCGTTCGCGTAAAGTCGATTCGATGTCGTGTGATCGGTCGGCCGCGCTCGACGGCATGACGCGGCTTCGATCAGTCCCCGGAATTTTGTCGGCGCCGTATGCGCGGACAACTTCTTCGATAAGATCGACATCCCGCTGCAGATCGCGCCGATAACTGGGAATCTTCCAGTTAGCGCTCTTGCTCGTGCGCTTACTCTTGCTCAGTCCAAACCCGGTCAGAATCCCATCGACGGTTTTCGGCTTAATCGCGACACCGACAACCCGATCGCATTTTTCGTAACTCAACGAAACGTCGGGCGGGTTCGCCGGAACTTTGCCCGCGGCTTGGATTTCCTTTGCGGGAGTTCCGCCGGCGATCTCGCGGATCAATTCGGTTGCGCGAGCTGACGCACGAAAAATCATTCCAGGATCAACGCCGCGCTCGAAGCGATAACTCGCATCGCTCGGAAGATTTAATTCGCGCGCCGTGTGACGAATACTCGCCGGCAGGAAGTAAGCAGCCTCGAGTAAAATGTTTTTCGTCGAATCGGTGACACCGGTTTCTTTGCCGCCCATCACGCCGCCGATTCCAACTGCGCGTTCCTCGTCAGCGACGACGCAATTGTCCGGCTTTAACGAATAAGTCTTACCATCGAGCCCAAGAAATTTTTCGCCGTCGCGCGCGAAGCGGACATTGATGGCGCCCTTTAATTTATCAGCGTCGAACGCGTGTGTCGGTTGACCGAGTTCGAGCATCACGAAATTTGAGATGTCGACGATGTTGCTAATCGAGCGAATGCCGACGCTCTCGATTTTCGCACGCAACCATTGCGGACTCGGTCCGACTTTCACGTTGTCGATCTTGCGTGCGGAGAAAAATGGACATTCGCGGATCGCGCCAATGGTCACGCCCTTTTTTTGTAGGGCAGGCGCTCCGCCTGCCGGCAAGCGATGCTCTTGCCCTACAATTTTCTTTTTCGTGAGTGCCGCGATCTCGCGCGCGAGTCCGAAATGACTAAGTAAATCGCCACGGTTTGGCGTGATCTCGACGTCGAGAATCGTGTCCGCCGGAAGAAGATCACCGATCGGCGCCCCAATTTTTGCATCTGGCGACAAAATCAACAGGCCGGACGCGTCTTCGCCGAGGCCGAGCTCGATTGGGCTGCAAAGCATTCCTTCCGATTCGACACCGCGCAGTTTGCTTTTTCGAATCTCAGTTCCGTTCGGCAACTTTGCCCCCGGAAGTGCGAGCGGAACTTTGTCTCCGACTTTGTAATTAGTCGCGCCGCAAACGATCTGGCGTTTGGTTCCACTGCCGTCGTCCACTTCGCAAACAGTCAGCCGATCGGCATTTGGATGACGCGATGACGCGGTGATTCGCGAGACGATCACTTTGTCGATCTTCGCGCCGCGCGTTTCGATATTTTCAGTCTCGACGCCCGCGCGGGTCAGCAAATCGGCGATCTCTTCCGGATTTTTTGGAAGATCGACAAACTCCTGTAGCCAGTTGACGGAAAATTTCATACGAACTGGCGGAGAAAGCGTAGGTCGTTTTGCGCGAAGAAGCGGATGTCAGGAATGTCGAACAAAATCATGGCGAGACGATCCATGCCGAGCCCGAATGCGTAGCCCGTCCATTTTTCCGGATCGTATGCTTTGTCGCCGCGCGCTTTGTTGACCGCTTCGAAAACGGCGGGGTGCACCACGCCCGAGCCGGCGACCTCGATCCAACGCTCACCGCCTTTGAGCGCTTGTGATTTCACATAAACCTCAAGACTGGGTTCAGTGAACGGGAAATAATGCGGCCGAAACTGAACCTCGGTTCCTGCGCCGAACAATTCGCGCATGAAGAATTCGAGGGCGCCTTTTAGATCCGCGACGCTGACGTTTTCATCTACGTAAAGGCCTTCGATCTGATGAAACTGCGGGCTGTGGGTTGCATCGAGTTCGTCGCGGCGATATGCCGCGCCCGGTGCGATCACCCGAATGGGGGGTGACGCCGCTTGCATCGCGCGAATTTGGACGGTTGACGTGTGCGTTCGTAACAGTCGGCCGTCTGGCAGATAAAATGTGTCCTGCTCATTGCGGGCGGGATGTTCCGGCGGCGTGTTGAGCGCGTCAAAGCAGTGCCATTCGTTTTCGATGTCAGGTCCATCCGCGAGAGCGAAGCCCATCCGGCGAAAGATTTCGATCGAGCGATCGAGCATCTGGGTGAGCGGATGAAGCGAGCCGCGCTCGTATGGAGTGCCCGGCAGCGAGATGTCGATGTTAGAGAGTGCCGCCCATTCTTTTTGCGCGCGAAATTTTTGTGCGCGTTCTTCGATCGCCGCCGTAACGGCGTTGCGGACTTCATTGAGTAATTTTCCAACAATCGGTTTTTCGTCTTTTCCGAGCGTTTTCATTTGCTCGCCCCACGCGGAAACGGTACCGCTGCGACCGAGGTATTTTACCCGGGCGGCTTCGAGCGATTGCTCGTCACCGGCGCATTCGATTTCGCGAAGCGCTTGTTCTCGCAGTTGTTCCAGCTTGTGAGACATGGGCGGAAACGTGATTCGTGAATCGTTACATCGTTACATCGTTACAACCAGTCACGATTTAACGAATCACGATTTAACAGATCACGCCGCCTTTTTCGATTTGGACTTCGCGTCCAGCGCGCTTTTCACTTGATCGACAATCGACTTGAAAGTCGTGTCGTCGTTGAGAGCGAGATCGGAAAGAATTTTGCGATCGAGACCGATGCCAGCGGCTTTCAATCCTTCCGCAAAACGGCTGTAAGTCATGCCGTGCGCGCGCGCGGCGGCATTTAATCGCTGGATCCAGAGATAGCGAAAGGTCCGTTTGCGCGTTTTGCGGTCGCGATAGGCCCAGTATTGTCCTTTCATGGTCGCGTCCTTGGCGTAACGGAAAAGTTTCGACCGGCGTCCGCGATACCCTTTGGCTTTTTTGATGACGCGTTTGCGTCGGGCCCGGCTGGCCGGGGCGTTGGTGGCTCTTGGCATTTTGTTTCGCCCGGCGGTGGCCGGGGACTCCTCGTTCAGCGGGCTGTTGTTACATTGTCAATCTTTCCGACCTCGCCCGCTGATTTAGTCCCGCTGTGCGGGACCAGGTGGAGAGATGCTTCCGATGTTCTGTCGGGACGGGAAAAATAGGTGGTTAGCTAAAAATGACAACGGCTTTTCCTACCGTGAATTTTTTTCCGTTTGGCCGTAAGTTGCGAGCGTCGTAAAAGTAGACGCATGCATTGGCTCGGCCGCCATCGATTGCTGATCCTCGGTGCGATCTGCGCTTTTTGGACGCTGCTGGTGCTGAGTTTACACTTCGCTCAGGGCCTTCCGTTTTTTTCCACGGTTTGGCGAGGCCAAAAAAGTTTCGAAGATTTGCTCCGGCGGGAAGGTCGAAAGACCGCGACGCATCCAGATTTCGTTTTTCTCGGCATCGATCAAAGCACGCTGGAATTCAAGCCGTTCACGCCGGATCTGCTGGAAAATAACCGCGCGTTTCAATTGCTGACAGAACGGCCATACCCGTGGTCACGCGAACTTTGGGCGTTGCTGCTGGATCGCTTGTTCGGCGCCGGCGCAAAACTGGTCATGTTCGATATGATCTTCAGCCCGCCGAACGACGGCGATGCGGCATTTCACGCGGCGCTTGATCGTTATCGCGACAAGGTAGTTCTCGGCGCGAATTTCGATTTCTCGCTGGTGCGTGAGCAAGGCGGCGCCGCCCAGAACAGCCCGCCGAACAGCACGTTGATTCCGCCGCCGCAGATGGATGATGATCGCGTCGGCTACGTTGTCTTCTTTCCCGATTCACTCGACAAAAGAATCCGATCCGTCCGCTACACGATGACCGATTTGCAGCTTGCCGGGCAGTTCCCCTTGGCGGAGGAAAAGCCTTACGAGTCGCTCAGTGCGCGCGCCTTGGAGAAGCTGGGGCGTGGCGCCGATGTGCCCCGCGACTTGCAGGCGCACCTGCTCCGTTTTAGCGCATTGAACGCATACCAACCGCGGCCTCTTTGGGAGATTTTCGAGCCGCCTTCCTGGCACGCCAATTATGGTGACGGCGCATTTTTCAAAAACAAAATCGTGATTGTCGGGGCGTCGTCGCAAGTCGCGCATGACGTCTTCGACACGCCGATGAGCCCGGAAACGCCAGGGCCGGTCCTGCATTTGTACGCCCTGGCCGCGGCGCTTGACCACGAATTTTTGTACGACGCGCCCATTGCGCTCGACTTTGCGACCGTTTGCAGCGCTGGTGTGCTCGCATGGGTTCTGATGGCGTTTCTGCGGCGTCCGCTTTTTTGCTTGATTGCGCTGTTCGGAATCGGCACCGCTTATCTCGGCTTCTCGCGGGTCATCTATGATCGATGGGGCGTGTTGGTGATGGTCGTGCCCACGCTCACAGCTTTTCTGATGAGCGGCGTGTTTGGATTGGGATTCGAGTACACGCTCGAGCGCCTGGAGAAACGGCGCACCCGCCGCACTCTGGAACGTTACGTTTCGAAAAACCTGGTGAAGGAGATTCTTGAAAACCCAGGTGGTTATTACAGCTCGATGCTCGGTTCGCGTAAACCAGTCACAGTTCTTTTTTCCGACATCGTCGGCTTTACCCCCATGACGGAGCGCGCTGATCCGGTGGCCGTGGTCAAGCAGCTCAACGAATACTTAAGCCGCATGGTCGCCGCGGTTTTCGAGAATGGCGGGACGCTCGACAAATTCATCGGCGACGCCGTCATGGCCGTGTGGGGAAATGTGAGCAGCCTTGGCGTGGCGGAAGACGCAAAGGCGGCGGTGCGCGCGGCGCTGGCGATGCGGTGTGAGTTGCGAAAGCTAAATGAAAACTGGCGGGCGCAAGGAGTTGAGGAGTTCGCCTCCGGGATCGGCATTAACCATGGCGAAGCCGTCGTTGGCAACATCGGCTCCTACGAACCGCACGAGCGGCTTGATCCCACGGTGATTGGCGACGCCGTCAATCTCGCTTCCCGCCTCGAAGGACTGACACGAAATTATGGTGTCGATATTTTACTCGGCGGTGCCGTCTGCGAGTTGGTGCGCGACGATTTTTACTTGCGCACCGTCGCGCGCGCGCAGGTGAAAGGGAAGAGCGAACCGGTCGAAGTGTGCGCGCTCGTCGCGGCGCGCAATGAACCTGTCGATCCTGATTTGTTGAAATGGCTGGAAGTTTATGAAAAGGGAGTCCGAAACTTTCGCGATCGCGACTTCATTCAGGCCAAGATTCTCTTCTCACGTTTTCTCGAATTCTATCCGGACGATTCGCTGGCGAAGATGTACCTGGAGCGCGCGCTCGAATACGAACAAGCACCGCCCGACCAAGCATGGAACGCGGTCGAAGTGTTCAAGGGCAAATAGAACCGAGAACCGCGGATTTCGCGGATCAAGACGGATGGAAGACAGCCATCCCTGGGTTTCGTGGCAGACTGGCGTCCACGCCTGTCAACCGCGCGAGCCACCAGCGAGAATTCCTTGAGGTGGCGGAGTTCGCAGTCTCGGCGTAAAGAATCGGCGTGACGAAAGCGCCGAGAAAACTTCATTTTCTGGGCATTTGTGGGACGGCGATGGGCTCGGTGGCGGCGGCATTACGCGAGCGCGGGTTCAGCGTGACCGGCTCGGACGAAAATATTTATCCGCCGATGTCAACCTTTCTCGAAAAGAAAGGTGTCGCGCCCCAGGAAGGTTATCGTGCTGAAAATATTCCGGCCGACGTTGATGTGGTAGTGGTCGGCAACGCGATCAAACGCGGCAACCCGGAAGTGGAAGCGGTCCTGAACCGCAGATTTTTTTACCTCTCGTTGCCGGAAGTTTTAAAGGACTATTTCCTGCGCGGCCGGCACAATCTCGTTGTCACCGGCACGCACGGAAAGACAACGACCACAGCCTTGCTCGCCTGGATCATGGAAACAGCCGGACGCAAGCCCGGTTATCTCATCGGCGGACTGCCGAAAAATCTCGGGCAAGGCGCGCGGCTGAACGATTCAAAATATTTTGTGATTGAAGGCGACGAATACGACACAGCTTTCTTCGACAAACGCTCGAAGTTCATTCACTACCTGCCGGAATTGGTGATTGTAAATAACATCGAATTCGATCATGCCGACATCTTCAACAATCTCGATGAGATCAAACTGAGTTTCCGGCGTCTGCTCAACATTGTTCCGCAGAATGGAATGGTCTTGCTGAATGGCGACGATCACAATTGCGTGGAAGTCGCGCGCGATTGCCTCGCGCAAATGATCGAGGTCGGTTTCTCGGAGAATTGCGCCCAGCGAATTCGCGACGCCGTGTATTCTTCGGATGGGTCACGTTTCAAACTTGGTGATGACAGCTTCGAGATCTCGCTCATCGGCGAATTCAATGTGCGCAACGCGGCCATGGCTGCGACGGCAGCGCGCTTTTACGATGTGCCAAGTGCGAAAATTCGTGCCGCCCTAAAAAGTTTCTCCGGCATTGCCCGCCGCCAGGAAGTGCGTGGCGAAGCGTGCGGGGTAATAGTCATCGACGACTTCGGACACCATCCCACGGCGATTGGGCAAACCCTCCACGCGCTGCGTCAGCGCTATCCCGGCCATCGCATCTGGGCGATTTTCGAGCCGCGCTCGAACACCACGCGCCGCGCCGTTTTTCAGCAGGAATTGCCTGACGCGTTGAAAGTGGCCGACGGCGTTTTCATCGCGCAAGTCGCGAAGCTCGAGCAAATCCCGCAGGAGGAGCGATTAAACCCGGAGGCAGTTGTCGACGCAATTGCGGCCGCCGGCCGCCCGGCATTTTACGAAAAGAACGCGGATGCAATTGTCGATCGGATTGTGCCGATGTTGCAACGCAACGACATCGTGGCTGTTTTTAGCAATGGCGGATTCGACAATATTCATGAGAAGTTGCTCGCGCGGTTGAGAGCGTAATTCGTGATTCGTTAAATCGTAATGCGTGAATCAATCGCCGATTTAACGATGTAACGCTGCAACGGTTCAACGGCTCAAGGCGACGACGCAGCCGCCGACGTGTGGTCGTGCACAATTCGCCAACCATCGGCGGTTTTTCGGAAGATTAAAGTAAAACGGCCGTGCGGTTGATCTTTCGCCCGTTTCAATTTCCAACGGCCGAGCGCAACCGCGGAATCGGCGCCGAGACGCGTGATTTCTAAAGTGGAAAATTTTAGCGTGCCCATCTTTTCGCGATTGGAGTATTTTTTCTTGTAACGATCCCGCACAGTTCGCCAGCCGCGGGTGACGGTGTCTTCGGAAACAAAAATTGTCGATTTTGAGCGGGCATATCCGTTCATGAATCCGTCGATATCGCCGCGATTCCAGGCTTCCTGCTGTGCTTGGATGACTGCTCGGATTTCGATAACGAACTGGTCGCTCTGTTGTTTGCTGGATAGAGCAGTCGAGGGAAATTCCGTCGCGGGAACGCTTGATGCTGAAATAACTGCCCCAGCCAACAGGACGAGCATGGAAATTTTCCGTAACATTGATATTTTTTAATGCAGCGCGGTTTCAACTGTCGAGCTTACAACAGCGGTCCTTTTTAGAAATGGTTTAGACTTTTGAAACCAGCTCTAGGTGAAGTGGGTTGACCGTGGTATGGTGATAAGTAAATAAGCTTGTGTTCAGACTTCCCTGCCTAGCTGCGGTGCTGCTTGCCTTATCCGGTGGCGTTTTCGGCCAGGCCGCCCCTCCCGGGCCAACGCCAATTCCCGATGTGGCGGTCGCCGCGCCTCCTCCGGTGGCTCCAAATGTGCCTTCTGGCGCGCCGGATACGGTACCGAACATGCAATTTCCAAACAGCGACGTCCAGGATGTCCTGCACTTCTACGAAACGCTGACCGGCAAAAAGCTGGTGATGGACAATTTCGTCCAGGGCAAGGTGAACATTTTCGTCAGCAAGCCGGTGTCGCGCGAAGAAGCGATCAGGATCATCGAAATGAATCTGTCGTTGAACGGTTTTTCCCTGGTGCCAGCGGAGGGCGATATCATCGAAGTCGTCGGCACGGGGAAGAATCCTCGAGCGGCGTCAGTGCCCGTCATTTCCGATGAATCGGAAATCCCGCCGGGCGATCAGGTTATCAGCTATCTTTTCAAATTGCGTTACGCCGATGCGATCGAGCTCCAGCAAGCGCTCACCCAATATTTGAGCGGGGCTGGGACGAACCCCGCGCCGATCCTGGCGCTCCCGAAGTCTGGCAGCCTGCTCGTGACGCAAAATTGCGGAATCATTCGGCGCCTGGTGAAAATCGTGGATCAGGTCGATGTCCCGCCGGCGGAAGTGGTGAGCGAGTTCATCAAGCTGGAGCGCGCCGACGCGAGCAAGGTGGTCGATTTGTTGAAAGATATCTTCGAGAAAGGCGATAGAGCGGGTGCCCAATATCCAGCCGGGGTGCGTGGCGTGCGAGCACCCGTGCCGCAACCGGTGCCGGTTGAAAATGACGTTGGCGCGTTGACCGCTCTCACCGAGGAATCAGTCGTGGTGGGCAAGATCAAGCTCACCGCCGACGTGCGCACGAACCGCATTCATGTCGTGACCCGGCCGGTCAATATGCCGTTCATTCGCAAATTGATCGCGGAGTTTGATGCCAACGTCGAATTTGCCAAACCGGT
>DATMPQ010000119.1:0-8664 GCA_035567015.1 Chthoniobacterales bacterium
AAATCAGGCGGCGCTTGATGATGAAAATCTCGCAGCGTATGCGGCCGAACTCGGTCTCGATGAGGCACGATTAATTCGAGAAGTCACGGCGAGCGTTTATGCGCCACGGATTCGGGAAGATTTCAAGAGCGGGGTGAGAGGTGGCGTGAATGGAACACCGACGTTCTTTATCAACGGGGAGCGCTATGACGGAACGCGGGATCTGGAACATCTGCTCAACGCTCTGACTCCGCAGCGCGCCTAACGTTCAGCTCCCAACTCTATCACGAAAAAGGGAGCGAGCATCGCCTCATGGCGGCATGACCCAAATCTGACCAACATGAGCGTTGGTATTTCGACGCGACCGAAGAAAATCTGCCCGGTGCATGCAGGGCTTTAAGCCATACGTAGCGGTTGTGCATTCTTCTACCTCGAAAGAGGGAGCGAGAGTCACCTCGTAAGTGGCACCACAAAGTCCCCCGGACGCGCTATTGCGGCAGGCCCAACCGCGTGCCTAGCGTGCCAAGGGTAACTTAAGTCACCAACACTTTCAGCGTTGCGCTCGCGAATCCAAAATGAACCTCTCGTACTGTGTCGAATCCGAGTTTGCGAATGGGAAGGCTGGAGATCGTGGAATTTCGACGGCGCCGCAACCGAGGTTCACAAAGCTTTACCGATGCTGAGAAAATAAAACAAAATTGAACACAGAGAGAAGATGAAATGAGCATAAAGCCTAAAAGTTACAAGACCAGCGTGGCCCTCCCGAAGCGGTCAACGCGCAAGAGGAGTACCGTGTCCGCAAGAACCCAAAGCCGAACTACCCGCAATCGTAACGGAGATCGTAGGACAGGTGTAGGGCTGCAAACATTCGACGGAAAGCGCGGCATTGACGTGCTTCGCGAACCAGAAATCAACAAATCAACCGCTTTCACTGAGGCTGAGAAGGAAGCGCTCGGACTCGTTGGGCTAATCCCCGACGTGACCGAAACCGAGGACGTGCAGTTAAGCCGGGTGCTGATGCAACTCGGCCATAAGACCACCGACCTCGATCGCTACATTTACCTGGTCAATCTCCTGGATCACGACGAGACGCTTTTCTATCGGGCCGTGATGTCCGATCCGGCGCGTTTTCTTCCGATTGTGTATGATCCGACGATCGGGGAAGCGTGTCTCAAGTTTGGCCATATCTACCGCGGACCCCGCGGCATGTACCTGTCGATCACACGCCGCGGAAAGGTCAAAGAAGTTCTAAAGAATTGGCCCCAGAAAGACGTTCGCTTCATTTGCGTGACGGACGGCGGCCGCATCC
This sequence comes from Chthoniobacterales bacterium, assembly GCA_035567015.1. Lineage (GTDB taxonomy): Bacteria > Verrucomicrobiota > Verrucomicrobiia > Chthoniobacterales > UBA10450 > AV133. Next base: position 1,289 of record DATMPQ010000119.1, read on the forward strand.
TAGGTCTTGGCGATCTCGGAGCTAACGGTGCCGGCATACCCATTGGCAAGTTGCAGCTTTACACCGCCTGCGCCGGAGTCCCGCCGCAGTACCTGTTGCCGATGTATCTCGACGCCGGGACTAACAATGAGCAGTACCTGCATGACCCGCTCTATCTCGGCATGCGCAAGACCCGGCCGCCGACAGAGGAGCTTTATTCTTTCGTCGACGAGTTTATGGACGCGGTCCAGGGCGTGTTTCCGAAGTGCTGCGTTCACTTTGAGGATTGGACGGGCAAGGACGCTGTCCATCTGCTGGAGCGCTATCGCGATAAGTACTGCGTCTACAACGACGACGTGCAAGGCACCGCCGGAATCACTCTCGCGGGAATGATCAACGCGGCCAAGCTGAAGGGTAAGAAACTCAAAGATGAAAAGTATCTCTTCCTCGGCGCCGGATCTGCCGGTATCGGCCTTGCCAACCTGCTCTGTTCCGCGCTCGTCCAACAAGGAATGACGCTGCAGGAAGCACAGGCGCACGTTTACATGTTCGACGTTAACGGCCTGTTGGAATCGACCCGGACGGATCTCTTCGATTTCCAAAGGCCGTATGCGCACAAGCACGCGCCGACGCGGGATTTCGTCGCGGCGATCGAGAGCATCAAACCAACAACAATCATCGGTGTCAGCACTGTCGGCGGCGCATTCACGCAAAAGGTGGTTGAAGCGATGTCGCGTATCAACAAGCGGCCGGTCATCTTAGCTCTGTCGAATCCGACTGACCACGCCGAGTGCACGGCCGAGCAAGCTTATACCTGGTCGAAGGGCAAGGCGATCTACGCGGCCGGTGTGCAGTTCGCGCCAGTTAAGTATAACGGTCAGACCTTCCTGCCAGGACAAGCTAACAACTTCTACATCTTCCCGGCCGTCGGCATGGCGATCTACGCTACTCAGGCGAAGCGCGTGACCGACGAAATGTTCATCGAGGCTGGACAAGCGGTGGCGGACCAGGTCCCGGCTGAGTTACTCAACCAAGGCATGCTCTACCCGTTACAGTCGGACATTCTCGAAATCGAGATTCAAACTGCTGCGCGGGTGGCAAAACTAGTGTTCGATTCGGGTCTTGCCCGCGTCGAGCGACCGGCGGGCGACATGGTCTCGTTTATTCGCAAACAAGTCTACAAACCAGAATACGCAAACAGTCTGCCATCGCAGACTCAAACTCGGAGGGCAGCATGATTACACCTAAAACTAAAAGCACCACCACTCGACCAAGCCACACCGCCTCGTCGACAAACCGGAAAAGCTTAGCATCCGGACCAGCAATAACCACGCCTCGGAATGGCCAATTCCGAGTCGAATCAGATTCGTTAGGCGAGGTCAAGGTTCCGGCGGATCGCTTATGGGGCGCACAAACGCAGCGATCTCTGGAGCATTTCAAGATTGGAAAAGATCTGATCCCGCGGGAGATCATCACGTCTTACGCGACACTGAAGAAAGGCGCGGCCATTGCCAATCATACCGGGAAACGGCTCGATGACGAGCGCTTCCGCCTGATTGTGCAGACTTGCGATGAGATCCTTGCCGGCCAGCACCACGATATGTTTCCGTTGCATGTCTGGATGACCGGCAGCGGCACGCAATTCAACATGAACGTGAACGAAGTGATCTCGAATCGTTGTTGCCAGCTCGCCGGCACGCCGCTTGGCAGCAAGATGCCGGTCCATCCGAACGATCACGTTAACATGTCGCAATCATCTAACGACTCATTCCCGAGCGCGATGAACATCGCGGCGGCGGTGAATGTGAAGCAGCGACTTATTCCGGCTGTTACTGCATTGCGCGATGCGATCGCCGCGAAGGCCGCCCAATGGAAAAACGTGGTGAAGATTGGCCGTACTCACATGCAGGACGCGACTCCACTCACTTATGAACAGGAGTGGTCGGGCTATGTCGGCACGCTCACTGATAGTCTTGATCGCATCGAGAACGCAGTGAAAGGAGTCTATCGACTTGCGCTTGGTGGGACTGCAGTCGGCACCGGCATCAATGCCGCGCCGGGATTTGGCGAAGCGGCCGCTACTGAAATTGGCAAGCTGAGCAAGCTGCCGTTCGTCAGTGCGCCTAACAAGTTTGCTGTACAGGGATCTCACGACGATCTCGTCGAACTTTCCGGCACACTGCGGACGCTAGCAGTCTCGCTCTACAAGATCGCTAATGACATTCGGCTGATGTCGTGCGGGCCCCGAGCCGGCTTCGCCGAGCTAATCATACCATCTAATGAGCCCGGCTCGTCTATCATGCCCGGCAAGGTAAATCCGACACAGGCCGAGGCGTTGGCGATGGTGGCAGTCCAGGTAATGGCAAATGATGTGGCGGTGGGATTTGGCGGTGCCGGTGGTTACCTCGAGATGAACGTCTACAAGCCGCTCATCATCTTTAACGTCACTCACTCGATCACGATCCTGACAGATAGCTGCACGAACTTCCGCAGGTTCCTCATTGAAGGCACAAAGCCTAACCTGAAAAAGATTAAGGAATACGTCGATCGCTCCCTGATGCTGGTGACTGCACTCTCGCCTGTGATCGGTTACGACAAGTCCTCGAAGATCGCGCACTACGCCCTGGATAATGACCTTACGCTAAAAGCGGCGGCACTCAAGCTAGGCTTCGTCAGCGAAGCTGAGTTTGATCGGGTGGTCGATCCAGCGAAGATGGTTCGCCCTTACGTGGCGAAAGCGAACTGACTAGAAAGCGCAGCTTACCACTCGAGAAAACTGGGATGAATCATGCGAGCGCAGCCTGGCGGACACCTTGTGTATGTAGTGGGGGCGGCGTTGTCTATCTTCGCTGTCCCCGCTTTCCCACAGGCGCCTATGGAGGAAACGCTGAGCGGCCCTGACACTCACGAGACCAGCCCCGGCGCGCGCACCTATCTGCTGGGTGACTGGGGCGGTCTTCGTTCAAAGCTCTTCGATCGAGGAGTTAGTTTCGATTTACAATACATCAGCGATAACCTGGCGAACATCCACAGCGATCAGGACGACCGCTTTGTTAGTTGGAACCGGGTCCGAAGCACGATTGATATCGATTTTGGTGTGCTGTTAGGTCAGTCCGGCTGGTATTTCCATGCAACTGGACTTTGGCAAGGCGGAGGGCACCTCGACAGGTACCTCGGTCTTCTAACGAGTCCAAGCGGCATGTCCAGTTCGCATACTTTCCGCCTAGATTCCTGGTGGGTGGAGAAGCGATGTTTCGATGAGCGGCTTACCATTCGGGTAGGACAATTCGCCGGGCAGGACTTCTACGGTGCACAACACTACGCAGCCTCGTTCATTTTCGAACCGATGGGTTACGCGCTGGGCAATCTCTTTACCGACTTCGAGTCCTTTGATCCTCCCTCTACACCGGCCGCAGAAGTCCGGGTTGTTCCGGTGGAACATTTATATGTGAAATCGATGGTTTTCGCGGAGGGCCGTGATCCTTTTGCCCACAATCCAACCGGCTTTGTCCCGCAGTTCCGTGGAGATCCGGTAGGCGTGTTTGAAATCGGATTTACTCCGGGGACGAAAGCGTCGTCAGTCCGTGCCTTCGACAACGTGGAGACGCGCAAGGGTTACTCCGGCCTTTATCAGTTCGGCGCCTCATACAATCCGGGCGACTTCAAAACCGCGACAGGAAAGACTGAGTCTGGGAACTTTCTCCTTTACTGGATGGCCAGCCAGGCTCTCTGGCGAATCGACCCTAACGACGCGAGAGGGCTGGACGCCACGTTTGCGTTTGATTGGAGCCCCTCGGACCTCAATCGGAACGACAGTGTGCTGACAGCCGGTTTGCGTTTCAATGAGCCGCTGCCGCTTCGGTTTCACAATACGATGTCTCTAGGCTACGTGCGAAGCCATCTTAGTTCGGATTTCCGGCCTAACAATGCGACTACTTGGAATACAGAACAAGCTCTCGAGTTCAATGTTCTGCTAGAGCTCGCACCCGTTATGATTCAGCCAGTCATACAATACTATGCCAACGCTGGCGGAAGCTCACGTGACGCTGTGGTAGTGGGCTTTAGAAGCAAGGTGGAGTTCTAGAAAATGCCTTAACCCGCATGAACGGAAGTGTCTCATGAATATTGGTGGATTAGTAAGTGCGTTGCTCCCGGTTTTTTTCGTTCTTGCGCTCGGCTACTTCGCCGGCAAACGCAACGCCTTTGATGCCGACCAGGCCGCAGGATTGAGCAAGCTGGCGCTCACCTTCGCGTTGCCGGCTTCTCTGTTTGTCGGCATGACTGACATCCGCAAAGACCTCCTTCTTCAGCAGGGGCCGCTTGTTCTGGCTTTGATTCTTTCTCATGCCGGCCTTTTTCTAGTGGCGTGGTTGGGTCTGCGGCTGGTTAAATCCTTACGCGGAACCGCTTCTATTATCTACGCGCTGGTAGTCGCGACCTCTGCCACTCCTGTCTTCGGCCTCGCTGTCCTGCAACCTATTCTTGGTCCTACCAGTGCCGGGACGGTCGGTCTTGTAGCGCTCGCCATCAATCTAACTGTCCCTCCAGCGGTCATCTTGCTGGAAATGGATGCAGCGGGCAAGCAGGGCGCGGCAAGTGGTTCGCGAAGCCCGATCCTGACAGGACTAAGCGCCGGCCTGAAATCACCTTTGCTTTGGGCACCTATCCTTGGCGTCGCGCTTGTTCTCGCTGGCGTCCATTTACCGCGCGTTGTAGCCGCCTGCTTTCAACTGATCGGGTCGACCACTTCAGGCGTAGCAGTCTTTGCGGTAGGCCTCGTCCTAGCGGCTCATTCTATTCAACTATCCCCTGCGGTCTGGGTCGGTTCTCTTGCCCGTATTACAGTACAATCCGCAGTGCTATTCGCGCTGCTGCAGCTGCTGCGCATCAGCAGTCCGTTTGCTCGAGAGGCACTGGTCTGCTGCAGTTTTCCTCTTGCGACGGTGGCTGTGTTATTTGCCGCACGCTACAAAGCCGTCGAATCGGAAGCCGCTTCTATGCTTCTCGTCTCGACACTCGCTTTGGCAGTTACCGTGCCGACGATCCTTTGGCTGAGCAAATGACTCAGAAAGGAAACGCCGACTGGCTGCTGCCAACGGTCTTGAGCACGACAGCGGGTGCGGTCGATGTTATCGGATTTCTTACACTCGGCGGACTCTTTACTGCGCACATCACTGGTAATCTGGTGATCCTCGCCGTCCATTATGTGACCGGAAGCTTCTGTCAGATTGGACCGCTTCTCTCAGTACCTGTGTTCGTCGTTGTGCTCGGCATAGTTATCGTCTTGTTCGAGAACAAAACGGTCCGTAGAGCCCGGCGAACATTGTTGATTCTCCATGCGAGCCTCCTGGCCGGATTCCTGGCGCTTGGCGCCGTGCTCGGCCCTTTCGCCGATCCTGACAGCGCAATGGCGGTATTTGTCGGCATGGCCGGCGTTGCCGCTATGGCCACACAGAATGCGCTGGTTAGACTTGAGCTGCCTGGATTTCCGTCGACCGCCGTGATGACGACAAACATTACGCAACTAACGATCGATTTTGCTATGCTCGCCCGCGGCAAAGACGATCCAACATACTTCGCTCGAGCCCGCCGCGGCGCTCGCTTGACTTTTCCTTCTGTCGTCGGATTCGTCGCCGGCTGCGCCGCTGGCGGCTTTCTTGAACTTCATTTCGGATTATTGGCCTTGACGCTGCCGGTTGTCCTCGCTGCGATTGCGATTCCTCTGGGTGAGCTGTTGAGTGAGGGCCTGTCTGCGAGACGTTGAAACAGGAGCACGCAGCGCGTGAACCGCGCGCGGCCTTGTCTCAGTTCGCAAACAATCAAGGGATCTTGTCGCTTGAGTTTCGAACAGCAGCTCCGCTGCTGCGGACTCGGTTAGGTGGGGTCGCGCAGAACCAATCAATCTCTGTCTACCACGAAAGAGGGAGCGAAGATCATCTCGGTGGTGGCATCACAAAATCCCACGCTCGCGCCGTGGCGGTAGGACCCATCAATCGGTAACTTTGCCCGACAAATATAGGAGACATGCGAAAACAAACCTAACCATGAAGTCAGACCATCAACGTTAATGGAACGGAACCTGTAGCAGAAAAAATCCCATGCAAATTTTGCAAAAGCTCGCGGTAAGCACATCGTGCTGGATAGCAGGCATCGGGCTGATTGTCGCCCCGGCCAGCGGCCAAGACCGAATACTTCCTGAACTGCCACAAGCAAGCACGCCGGTGACGCTGGTGGCGGTAACGGATCCAGTCACCGGCAAATCCGGATTTCGTTATCGAGGCAACAACACGCCTCCGGTGATTCGCGTGCAGCCCGGAAGCATCCTGAACGTGGAATATAGGAATGAGCTCGCCGCCCAATCGAAAGAAGATTGCGTCGGTCATCCGTGCATGAACATGACAAATCTCCATTTCCACGGACTGCACGTCTCGCCCAACGCACCGCAGGACGATGTCCTGGACATGATCGCCTCACCTGGGCAGAAATTGCATTATTCCGTGCAGGTGCCACCGCAGCAACCTCCGGGGCTGTACTGGTATCACACACACTCACACGGCGAGAGCTACGTTCAGGATCTTGATGGAATGTCAGGAGCTATCGTCGTTGAAGGCATCGAGCGTTACGTGCCCGAAGTGCGCAACATGCGCGAGCGGATTTTCGTGCTGCGGGATCTTGTTCTGCCCACCGATGCCACCGCACGAAAAAGGGTGATGGAGTCGGTGGCGATGCAAACCACTCAATGCGGCGCTGCCGCTGAAAAGCCAGAGGCGGCTTTCACTGTCAACGGAACTCTCCGCCCGAAGATCGACATTGCGCCCGGAGAGCGCCAGTTTTGGCGCATCGTCAACGCAAGTCCGGATCTTTATGCAGACTTGGAGTTGGATTCGGGATCATTCGAGATCGTGGCTCTTGACGGCATGCCGTTGGCCTACCACGACCCGTCGATCCGGACGCGATCGATGAGCCACGTTTTAGTTCCACCGGCTGGGAGAGTGGAAGCAATTGTCACCGGACCACCGGCGGATTCGCATGCTGCGCTGCGTTCACGCTGCTTCGATACCGGCCCGGATGGGGATTCCAATCCCGCAATGGTCCTGGCCGATATTGTTTCGGCGCTGCCTTCAAATCTTCAAGCTCGGCCTGGGCTCGGCGGAGCCCCGGTTTACGCAACCTTCTCGCCGAGAGTTCTAAAACGCCTCGAAGCCAGGGAACCACAATTCGTTGTCAACTTCACTGAAGACAAACAAGGCTTTTATATAAACGGCCAGAAATTCGAAATGAATGCCGGCCCCATGCTGACGGTGGATACCGGTTCGCTGCAGCATTGGCGCGTAATGAACCCGACCAAAGAGGTGCATCCGTTTCACATCCATCAAGTTCACTTCCTGGTGTATGCC
>DATMPQ010000120.1:0-4458 GCA_035567015.1 Chthoniobacterales bacterium
GAAAATCTGAGCGGCGATCCAGATAATGCCTATTTCGCTGACGGCATCCAGGACGACATTCTGACAAACCTTTCGAAGATCGGCGATTTGAAGGTGATTTCGCGGACGTCGGTCATGTCGTATCGCGGCAGCGGGACGCGCAACGCCCGGGACATTGGCAAAGCGCTTGGCGTAGCCACCCTTGTGGAAGGCAGTGTTCGCCGCATCGGCAACCGGGTGCGCGTGAACGTGCAGCTGATCAACGCCGACAACGACGAGCACATTTGGGCGGAGGATTATGACCGCGAGTTAACCGACGTATTCGCCATTCAGACCGATCTTGCCCAAAAAATAGTCTACACGTTACAGGCGAAACTTTCGCCGAATGAAAAATCGCGGCTCGATCGCCGGCCGACACAAGATCCAAATGCTTACCTCCTTTTCGTACAGGCGCACGATTACGCCGACCGGACGGACATGTTTCAAGATACATCGTTGAAAGCTGAGCAGCTTTTCGAACAAGCGATCAAGCTCGATCCAAACTTTTCGCTTGCCTATGCCGGTCTCTCCATGGTGGAGAGCTGGGTGTATCACAGCTTCGACCCGCTACCGGCCCGGCGTGAGAAAGCGCGACTCAACGCGGATGAGGCTTTACGATTGCAACCGGATCTTCCCGAAGGCCATCTCGCACTCGGTTTCTCTTATTATTATGGCGACCGCGATTACCAGCGCGCCCTGGCCGAGTTTGAAATCGCCAAGCGCGGTCTGCCGAATGAATCCCAGGCCTACCTGGCCATCGGCGCCATTCAGCGACGTCAGGGCAAATGGATAGAATCAACCGAGAATTTGGAAAAAGCCGCCGCATTGGATCCGAAAAACGTGGGCACTCTCTGCAACCTTGGCTATAGCTACATGGCTCAACGCAACTTCGAAGCGGCGGACAGAATTTTTAGCCGCGCACTTGTCGCGGAGCCACAGTCATTACAGGCGGCTGGAATGAAAGCAGCAGTGGCGGTCCTATCGACAGGCGACCTTAGCGCGGTCGAAAAGCAATTTTCTTCAGTTCCGCCTGAAGCCGACCCAGGGGGGCTGATCACTTGGCTGCGGGTTGGGATTCTGACGCTAGAGCGAAAGTTTCCCGAGGCCCTTCAAATAGCGCAACAATTTCGTAGCGAGACGTTGGCTACTGCTACGACTGCACCCTGCCCGAAGGCTCTTCTTGAGGGGTTGCTTTATCGGTATCAGGGCGACAAGGAGAAGGCGCGAATCGCGTTCGAGCACGCGCGCGTTGTGGCGGAGAAACTGGTGCGCGAAGCGCCTCAAGATTCCGCTCGACACGGACAGTTGGGTCTTGTGCTTGCTGCTTTGGGTCAAAAAGAAGAAGCGATCAACGAAGGCAAGCGCGCCGTCGAATTATTGCCGGAATCCCAGGACGCTTTTGATGGGCCACAAGCCACCGCTGCGCTCGCCCAGATTTATGCCTTGACCGGGGAACTCGATGAAGCATTTCGATTGCTGGATCATCTGCTCGACGTCCCAAACGGCCTCACTGTCACAATGGTCAAGCTTGAGCCGATGTGGGACCCGTTGCGCAAAGACCCGCGCTTCCAAGCTTTGATCGATAAGTACAGCCCAAAGACCTAGCTCCAAGGCTTTTTGCTTCGCTAGTGTTACGGCCATCAACTCCGCAACGCCTGGACTGGATCAATTCGCGAGGCGCGACGAGCGGGGAGAAAACAGGCCAGCAACGCGACCCCAACAAGCACGACTAACGCCGAGCCGTAGGAGATGGGATCGCGCGGACTGACTTTGTAGAGCAGATTGCCCATCAAACCGGTCAACAGGAGCGCGGCGATTGCACCGATTACGATTCCTGCGGTCGTTAGTCGCAGACCGCGCGAAATGACCAGTCGCAACAGATCGCCAGCGCCGGCGCCGAGCGCCATTCGTAACCCGAGCTCGCGCGTGCTTTGCGAAACCGAATACGACATGACGCCGTAAAGTCCGATTGCGGCGAGAAACAATGCCATCCCGCCAAAAATCGCGAGCAACGTGGCCGCGAGTCGCTGAGTGTAGCCCCGTCCGTCCACTTGCTCTTGCAAACGATCGGCGGCGTACGGCGCCAAGGTCGGATCGAGCGCGTGGACTTCGCGCGCCAGCGCATTCGTGATCGCGCCCGGAGTTTCCCGTGTTCGAATGAGCAAGGCGTTCCCGACAAAGAAATTCTGGCGCACCGGCACGTAAAAGAACGACCTCGGCTTCTCGAGTTTCGTCTCGATCTTCACGTTTTTCGCCACACCGACGATCTGCATCCAATTGTCTTTCACTTTGAGCCGCTGGCCGATCGGATCTTTACCCGGCCAATATTTCGCGGCCATCGTTTCATTGATGATCGCGACCCGAGGAGCGTTCTCATCGTCGTTTCGAGTAAACTCGCGGCCGGCGACGAGCGGAATCCCGAGGGTCCAAAGATAATCTTCGCTGACTTGAAGATAGTCCGCATTCGGTTGCTCATCGGGCGCGGACTGGTAGCCGTCGATCTCGATCGGCGCGGAAGAAGGCGGGTTGTAACTGAACGGCGTCACTCGCGTCAAAGCCGCAGACTCGACACCGGGAAGCGCGCGGACACGATCGAGCAACTGCGTGTGAAAAATTTTAGCGCGATCGAGTTTGTAACCTGCCGAAAACAAATCGACGACAGACATGATCACATTGTTGGTTGAGAAACCGGGACTGGCGTTTTCCATTCGCTGCAGGCTTTGCAAAAGCAACCCGGTGCCGGCGAGGAGAACAAAACTAAGCGAGACCTGCACGAGCACCAAAGCCGAGCGCAATCGCGATCGCCCGCTGCCGCCGACCACGCCGGCGCCCTCGCTTTTGAGTGCGTCGGAAAGATCGACATGGCTCGATTGAATCGCGGGCATGAGCGCAAAAAGCATTGTCGATCCAATGCAGATCGCGACGCTGAGCAGGAGGACGCGCCAATCCAACTGTCCGGGATAATCAATCGTGATCCCCGGCAACGATGTCGGAAAGGCGAGCACGAGCGCGTTGCGGCTCCAATAGGCGACTGCGATTCCGCCAAGTGCGGCGATCAACGAAAGGAGCAAGCCTTCGGTGAAGAGTTGCTTAATCAAACGGCGGCGCCCCGCGCCGAGCGCAAGCCGCATTGTCATTTCATGTCGGCGCAAAAGTGATCGCGCGAGGAGGAGATTGCTCACGTTGGCGCAAGCGATGAGGAGGACAAAGAAAACGACGGCCGCAGTGATGCCGAGCGTCGGCGACATGTTGCCGGCGCCGTTGAACGGCGTTTTCCAGAGCGGGAAGATTTCGATGCCGTGGCCGCGATTTGTTTCGGGAAAATCGTTCTCGAGCCGTTTTGCAATCGCGGAAAGTTCCGCCTGTCCTTGCTGCCGCGCCACGCCCGGTTTCAAAAACGCGTAACCTTCAACCCAACGCGCGCCGCGGTCCTCGAGTTTGTAGCCCGTGTTATCGAACGTCTCCTGCATCGACGTCGGTACCCAGAAGTTGAACGAATAGCCGATGAACGTGCCGTGGAATTGTTCTGGCGCCACGCCAATGATGGTGTGCTGAACGCCGTTCATGTACTGCGTTTTGCCAACGATGTCGGGATCGCCTTTGTAACGATTTTTCCACGTCATGTAGCTTATGACTGTGACCGGATGCGCGTTGCGTCCCGTGCCTTCTTCGGGTCGAAAACCGCGCCCGAGAATCGGTCGAACACCGAGCGCGTCGAAATAGTTCGCGGTAACAATTCCTCCGACCGAGCGCTCGGCGCGGTCCCCAGCGCTTAGCGTTGTGCCGGTGATTTTATCGACAATGAACGACTCAAAGAGAGTCGAGTTCTTTTCGAAATCGCGAAAGTCGGGATAGGAAAGTCCGCTTCTTTCCGCGCCGCGGATCGTGCCGCTGAGCGCAACCATCCGGTCCTGGTGTGCGACGAGCGGATAGGGGCGAATAAGAATCCCTTCGATCCAACTTAAGGCGGCTGCGTTCGTGCCGATGCCGAGAGTCAGACAAAGGATGGCGAGAATGGAAAATCCCGGAGTGCGCCGAAGCATTCGCGCGCCGTAGCGCAGGTCTTGTACAAATTCATCCGCCCATCTCCAGACGCGTTGCTCGCGCGCGATTTCTTTGGTCTGCTCGATTCCGCCAAATTGGCGCAACGCTGCGTTACGCGCTTCGTGCGGCAACATCCCGGCTGCGATGTTTCGTTTGGTCAAGAGATCGACATGTTGCTGCATTTCCTCCGCCATCTCGGCGTCGCGGCGATCTTTGCGGAGCAATCCGGCCAACCGACAGAACCAGGCGCGAAGTCGCGGCATAGTTTTATTAACCTCCGGCGAGGACGAGATCGATTCCTTTAGTGATGCGGAGCCAATGCTCCTTTTCCGCTGAGAGCTGTTTGCGGCCGGCTGCGGTCAGTTTGTAGTAGCGCGCTCTACGATTATTATCGGA
>DATMPQ010000121.1:0-5003 GCA_035567015.1 Chthoniobacterales bacterium
GCTCAATCGAGTACGGTCCGCTCGCGAGCTTCTTCGCCAAGAATTCGGAACTCCCGGCCGAACTCACAAACTATTTCGCGAGCTTCGATTTGATCATCAGCTATCTTTACGATCCCGATGGCGTTTTTGAAATGAATCTGCGCCGGTGCGGCGTAGAAAATCTGATTCATGGCCCGGGGAAGATCGACCATCGCGCGCACGCAACCCGACAACTTTCGCGGCCGCTTCAGGCTCTCGGTCTTTGCGTCGATGATTTGTCTGCGAAGCTTTATCCTTCGGCCGAAGATCGAGATGCGGCCAATGCCTTTCTCGGCGATTGCGCGCGACCAATCGTCGCGTTTCATCCCGGCAGCGGCGGGAAGAAGAAAAATTGGCCGCTGGAAAATTGGATCAACCTCGGAAATCACCTGATCGCGTCAAAAGATTTTCGCGGATCTGTCGTCACTGTTTCCGGCGAGGCTGACACAAATCAAGTTGCGCGGCTCCAATCAATTTGGAAAGAAACGACTGTTCGCTTTGCAAAAAATTTGCCATTGCCGCACCTCGCTGCGGTTCTTGAGCAAACAATCTTTATCGGTCACGACAGCGGGATTTCACACCTTGCCGCCGCTGCCGGGGCAAATTGCGTTTTGCTTTTCGGCCCGACTGATCCGGCGGTCTGGGCGCCAGCGAACGAGAACGTTCGCGTGCTTCAGGCGCCGAAGGGTGAAATGTCGCAGCTCAAATTCAAAACCGTTTGCGACGCGCTGAAATTGTAGCCGCAACCGCGCATCCCGGAAGACAGCCGTCCCCGGCTGTCATGGCAGACAGCGCGTCTCGCCCGTCAGGACGCGTGCATCTCGCAACAAACGAACAGGCTGGAAGCCTGTTTGCCATGACAGGGGAGGACGCCCGTCTTCCAGACAAGCTCATCACGAGCTGATGCGCATCGGCATCAGGACGTAGAGAAACGGGGTCTGAATTTTCAAGACGCCAGGGCTCATCTCATCGATGAGATCGAGAAAAACTTCGTCCTCGGTCAGGTTGCGCAACGGCGCCATCAAGAATTCCGGATTAAAGGCGATAGAAAATTCGCGCCCTTTATAGGCGACGGGGAGCGATTCCTTCGCTTCGCCAACCTCCGGGGTGTTGGCGGTGATTTCGATGTTGTTCTTGCTGAAGTTGAGTTTGATCGAGTTCGATTTGTCGCTCGCGAGCAAGGAAACTCGCCGCAACGAATTGAGGAATGTCTCGCGCTCGAGCGTGACGCGTTCTTTTGCTTCCGATGGAATGACCTGCCGGTAGTTTGGATAGTTGCCTTCGATTAACTTGGAGACGAGCAGCGTGTTGTTGAGATCGAACGCAATCTGGCCGCTGCCCATGCTCACTTTCACCTCGCCGTCGTCGGCGAGCAGGCGCTGCAACTCCGTCACCGCTTTGGTCGGGACAATGATGTCGGCTTCATGGCTGCGCGGGAATTCCAGTTCGATGTCAACCATGGCGAGCCGCCGGCCATCCGTCGCCACCAGGATGAGTTTATTTTCCTTGAAGCTGAAAAGCACACCGTTCAGCACGTAGCGGGTTTCATCGGTCGAGATGGCATAGGAAGTTCTCCGCAAACCGTCTCGCAAATCCTTTTGAGGAATCGTGACCGCCTTTGCATTTTCAAATTTCGGCAACGGCGGAAATTCTTCTTCCGGCAGCCCGAGGATCTTGAAGAAGCTTTGGCCGCTCCGAATCGAGGCGGTGTTCTTTCCATCGACATCGACTTGGATTTCGCTGGAGGGCAGTTCCCGAACAATGTTGAAAAGACGGCGCGCCGGGAGCGTCGTTGCGCCTTTCTTTTCCACCTCCGCTTCGAAACTGCCACGCACACCGACATCGAGATCGGTGGTCGTAAGATGAACTGCGTTCTCGTTTGCTTGCAGCAGAACATTGGAAAGAATCGGAAGGGTGGTGCGCGTGCTGACCACGTTTTGGACCTGTTGCAGACCTTCGAGCAGTTTTTCTTTCGTGACGCTAAATTTCATGGCGGCAGGGAGCGCGCTTAAGATGTAAGGCTTCCGATTTTATTCGGCAACCGTAAAGTCTTGTCCGGGTTCAGCGCTGCAATGAACTGTCGATGAAGGAAATGGTCTGACGCAGGCTGTCCTGCTCATGCATGCGTTTCTTTACCAGCTTGCAGGCATGCATGACAGTACCGTGATCGCGTCCGCCAAATGCGTCGCCGATTTCGTTGAGCGATGCCTTGGTCAGCTCGCGCGCCAGATACATCGCGACCTGGCGTGGAAAGGCGATGCTGGCCGGGCGCCGTTTGCTCGTCATATCGGCCAGGCGCACGTCGAAGTGTTCCGCCACCCGCCGTTGGATTTGTTCGATGGTGATGGAATGCCGCGCTTCTTCTTGCAAGATGTCTTTGAGCAGATGCTCGACGACTTCCTGCGTAAGCTCCTTTCCGCTGAGTGAAGCAAAAGACGCCACGCGCATGAGCGCGCCTTCGAGGCGACGCACGTTTGTACGAATGCGATTGGCGAGAAATTCGAAAACCTCATCCCGCAGTTTGATCTGCATCGTGCTCGCTTTCATGCGCAAGATCGCCATGCGCGTCTCGATGTCGGGAGGCTGAAGTTCAGCGGTCAGTCCCCACTCAAAGCGTGAAACGAGCCGCTTCTCCAGGTTCGCGATTTCCGAAGCGGGCCGGTCGCTCGAGAGCACGATTTGCTTATGTCCGTCGAAAAGCGTGTTGAAGGTGTGAAAGAATTCTTCCTGCGAGCGTTCTTTGCCGCCGAGAAATTGAATGTCGTCGATGAGAAGAAGATCGGACTGGCGATAACGCTTGCGGAATTTCACCAGATTGCTGTGTTGGATCGCGTCGATAAACTCGTTGATGAAAAGTTCGCTCGAGAGATAGATCACCTTGGTGGTTTTCTTTTTCGCCCAAACGTATTGGCCGATCGCCTGCATCAAATGCGTCTTGCCGAGTCCTACGCCGCCGTAAATAAACAGCGGGTTATAAGTCCGGGCCGGCGACTGCCCCACCGCCAGACTGGCCGCATGCGCGATCTCGTTGTTCGGACCGACCACAAAAGATTCGAACGTGTTTCGGGGATTGAGCCCGAGCACGCTGCCGGCTGCTTTTGTCTCCCGCACCAACTCAGGCGCCATCTGTTTCAGAGCGGCTGCGTCCTCGGCACCAATGTCCCCTGAAGATCCCGACGGCAAAGAAAACTTTACTGCACGCGGGCCTCCAAAAGCAGTGATGACGGCGGCTTGGAGGGCGCTCATATGATTACTCTCGATCCAGAATTGGTAGATATTATTTGGAACGCGGAAGGTGAGCGAGTTGTCGGTGGCCTCAATTAATTCAACGGCCGAAAACCAACGCTTGAATGTATCGGCACTCACCTGCGGCTTTAACGCCGCTGACAATTTCTGCCACAGCTTGGCACACTTCTCTTTCATACCAACTTGTTAACAGCGTTACACAATTGCCACAAAGGCCGATCTCGACCGAAATTGGCGGGTCAAACCGAGGCGATGTCTGCCTGATGACGCACCGATCTCTTGGAGGAAACGCTGGGAAAAAATACCGAAAACGCTTAAATACGAGGGGAAAACGCTTCCCGCAGCGTGCGACCGCGGTCCGGCGGCGGCAAGATCGATATCTGATTTGCATCGTCGGTCCAGTGAGGTTAAAGCGTCGCTCATTCTCGCTGCTAGGAGTTTGTTAAAGGCTGTTCACATCTTATTCACATCCACTCCCTCTTCTCCCTGCCAGCGGGCTTGAGATTAGAAACCAGCGCGCACATCGACAAGAAAAAACCTGAAATTTATTTTTCGTCTCACATCAAAAAAATCTTGACGGAAAAGCACGGATCGACATTGCCCAAAAATTACAAAATACTGCCTTTGTGCGAAGTTGAGTCCGAAAGGTTCCGTGAGTTGACCGAATCAGCGCACGCGCGCATTTTTGGTGTCTTTGGAACACGCATTGCACTCGCTCTGTAGGTCGAAAAATGAATTCCAAGCCAACTAAAATGGAAGATGGACGCGTCGAAAAAGAATGGCGCTCCAACTCCATGGCCGGGTAATCATGCGCGCTCTTCTGGCCGTTTCGCTCGCTCTTATCTCCGCCATCTCATCCGCGCGCGCCGCCGAAGAATTGCTTCCGCCTTTCGGTTTTCGCTGGAACGACTCGATGGCACGCGTGGAAGCGGTGCTGCGCGGCGCGAAAGCTCAAATCGTGTCGCGCGAAAAAAAAGAGGGCCGCGAGGTCTGGACCGTGGAAGGCCTCGTCCATCCCGGCTTGAAGCGCACGCTCTTCACTTTCAAGGGGGGATCGCTCTTCGGCGTGGAGCTCCAATACGAATATCCGGATTGGACGATCGAGCGTTATAACCAGCGGATGGGAGAAATTCGCAAGTATTTCGATGAAAAGTACGGAACCGGCAAACTAGTCTCGCGTTCGCACGACACCGACACGGACGTCATCCAAACGCTGGTCGGCTACCAGTGGATGGTCGGGGCGACCATGCTTGAGCTTTTTTATTTCTCCGCGCAACACGACGCGCTCGTTTTCCGCACCATCACGGTCGATTACAAAGCACTTTGATTTTGTCGAAAGCGGAAAGGTGGATCGACCGGTCCGCCGGGCGATGTTATGAAATATGCGGCTTAGCCGCCAAATTTAGCATCGAGCTCGCCGATGGACGAGTCCGATTGGCGGACAAGAGACTGCTCGATCCACTCTCCTTCAGAGCGTCGTTTCGCCGACGAACGGTCGTCGATCTTTTCCGCCACTGCGTTGCGTTTCTTTTTGCAACCGCTTTAGCCGGCTCGATAAACTTGCCTTTGTCGCAGAGCTCATTCGATCGATAAACAGAATTCCGTTGAGATGATCCGCTTCATGCTGCAAGGCGCGCGCCAGCAGCCCGGTCGCTTCGATCTCGATCTTGCCGCCTTCCAACGTTTGCCCGCGCGCAATGACTGATTTTGCGCGCTCGATTTCACCGGTGATTTCCGGA
>DATMPQ010000122.1:0-3472 GCA_035567015.1 Chthoniobacterales bacterium
GTAGTGATAGATTGAAATTTCAAATCACCTGACGTGAAATCTAAAATCACCTGCGGCTTGGTTCTCACTGTGCCACTTGGCCCTACGCCTATGAAATCAGCAGCGTAGATGCGATCAAGGGCCGTCGCATCAGCATGAATCTGTGCTTGAATGCGTTCGTTATCCAGTTTCCTAATGGCCTCCTCGACACTTGTTGTGTGAGTGCCCCTCGCGCTCTGCTTTTGCCCTACGCCCATAGGGGCCACTGTAAGGACGAGGACAGCTATAAAGAGTGCTCGTCTCATGTATGAGTTGTCCATAAGCCTAACGAGAAGTGGGCCGAATTATTCGGCAATTAAATGCGGAATTATTCAATCTAATCCGCTTGCCTTCGAGGAAACGACGGGACAAAAGCCGAATCATAGCCATCCTTCTACCGCTCGGTCCCAGTTTGGGCAAGCCGAAAAAATTGCTCGAACAGAACGCCCGATGTGATGCGATTGAACCCATTCCAGTTAATGGAGTTGAAAGAGGTACGACCTTGGTCTCGCCCCCCTTCCCCGGACACGACAGAACGCGCTCTTTCAGGGTCGTTGAGGGTGCGTCTAAACGAGAGCGCAAAGCGCCTCGAAGCCCGAATGATCGAAACACCCGCCTTTGCTTAGCTACGGCGCAGCAGACGGATGACGAATGAAGCTCGAATGCCAAGATGAAGAAAGATCTATCGGACACTCCTTCTCGTCATTCGGATTTCGTCATTCGTCATTCCTTCAAGCATGTCGCTCCTACGGAGCTTGAATTCCTCGTCGATGACGAGGCTATAAACATTTGCGCTCCTAATGGAGCTTCAATTGATGGAAAGATTGGAACTCTATGGAGAATGTCACAGATGAAACCAATTATGCTCACTCGCGAATGCGACGCGGTTCACGATGATCTCCGATGTAGTCACCAGCGCCATGATAACTGTCAGGACGAGGAGTGATGGTCGCGCCGAGCCAAAGCTGCGACAAAGACGCTTAAGCCCGTAAACATAAAGGAGGGCAAAGGGGACCAAAGCACCGCTCATCAAACGACCCGACGCGAAGTAAGGATGTTCGCGCGACGGATTAACGCAACTGCCGAAATCGAATTGAATTGAAAGCAGAGCGAAAAAGCCAACTGATGCCAGGAAGCTTAACCCGGCTATGGCAAGCGCCTGCCGCTGAAATGCGGATAGCCCAGCCCGTCTTCGTATTCCAGCCAGCGCTGCGCAGAGTAAGAGCAAGGACGATGTTGAATAGAACCCATCGGCAATTCGCGAACGCAATGGCTGATTTAGCCACTTGATCTCTCCCCGCCAAAAAGTCGCAAGCAGGTCCGACCAAAAGACCCACAAACCTCGCGGTGTGAAGATGGGATGGCGCCACCAATCTGCGAACGGTTTCCGGGTCCAACCGAGCAACGCGATTTTCGTCGTCGAACCGGTCACTCCACCGAAGTTATACTTTGTCCAGAGCATCCAGGCGCCGATTGGTATCGCCGCGCAAAGCAAAAGCGCAGCAAACGCTGCTAGTCTGCCACCGGATTTTTGTCGCATGATCGGCAATAATGTTGCCACGATCGTCATCAGCGCGACGCTCAGCAGCGGCAAGTTGCCGAGCTTTGTCAGATATGTGGCCGCGACTGCCAAACCGGTGCAAATGCCGAGCCAGAGAGCCGGTGGCTCTGGCCGCAGCCATCGGAGGACACAAAGGAATAAGGCGCCGACACAGATTGGGGATAAAACGTCGTTGTTGATCGAATAAAAAACGTCCTGCGGGATGAAGGCAAGGAGCAGCGGCACGCCGATGCTCATGTCCAAGCGCTCGGGTTCAATTGTGCGTGCAGTAACGTTACCCAGCCAAACCAGGAGCGCGATCAGCGGAACATTCAAAAAACGAATCCAGTACAAGGATTCAATTCCGGTTAACCCGAGGCGCTGCCCGAGGCGCAACCAAATGGCCCCCAGCGAGTAGTAGAGCGGTGGCTGAGAGGATTCGAAATTAATTTCCGTGCTCCAGGCTGCTTTGGTCACGGCCATGACTTCCTCAGCCTCGGGGCCGGATTGTTTCCACAGCGGCGGCGGAAATTTTCCCTCCGGAAATTGATCGGGTGTTTGGATGAATTCCGGTGAAGCGTAGAGAACTATCCGGTCGAGAGATTCTTTGCTGAGCAAGTCAAACGTGCGCGGGACACGCCCGAGCGAGTATCGCATTACGAGATCGAAATGAAGGTCCTCATCGACTTCGGTAAAGAATGGAAACGCGGCGCAGAAAATAAAGATGCGCACAGCCGCGGCCAGACAGAGCAGCAAAATCAGTGTGCGTTCTTTCCGATTGGTAAATGCGGCTGAGCCACCGAATTTTTGCATCAATGCGGGAAACGTCGATCTGAGACGTCACATGTGAAACCAATTGTAAACACTGGCAAAGGCGACGCCATTGGCGAAAGATTCGGAGATAGTTATCGCTGTTACGATTGCCACGAGCGCTGGAAGGACGAGAGCTGGCTTGGCGCGGAGCAGGCAGTGCAGTCCGTAAACATATAATAGCGCGAATGGAATCATCGTACCGGTCATCAAGCGACCCTGAAAAAAGTAAGGCCGCTCGCGCGACGGGTTGATACAGCTGCCGAAATCAAATTGAAGCGAGAGAAAACCGAGAAAAGCGATGGCCGCGATGAAACTGACCGCAGCAATCCAAAGTGCGCGGCGCTGCGCTTCGCCGGCATCGGTGGTTCGCTTTCGCAAAAGCGAAACGGCGGCCACGAGAAAGAAGCCGAGCGAGGATACGACATAGAACATGTCCATTCCTTTCCAGCCGATGGTATGAGCATGCCACATAAATTCTCCGCGCCAGAAACTGGCGATCAATTCCGAAAGGAATGTCCAGAATCCAGAAGGAGTGAAAATTGGATGCGACCACCAGTCCGAAAATGGTTTCGCAGTCCAGCCGAGTAATTGTGCTTTAGTGGCGGAACCGGTGAAGTCGCCGAAATTGGATTTGATCCAGATCATCCAGGCCGCGATTGGAATCGCCGCGCAACAGATGAGCGCACTCAACGCAGGTATTGCATCGCGCACCTTGCGGGATCCAACTTGGCAAGCGCACCAATACGCAATGGCGGCGATAGCGACAAGAATGAGCGGCAAATTGCTCAGCTTGGTAAGATAAGCGGCGGCGATCGACGATCCCGTTACGATTCCGAGACTGATTCGCGGCCGGTCTTCGCGAAACCAACGAACCAGGCAAATGAACGTGATAGCGAAGCAAATCGGCGACAGGACATCGTTCTCGATCCCGTAAAACGCGTCCTGCGGGATGAAGGCGACGAGCAGTGGAACGCCGACTCGCATCGCAATTCGGTCGGGGAAAACAATTCGCGCTGCCGCGTAACCAAGCCAGACGAGCGCGGCGATCAAAGCGACGTTGAGAAAGCGAATCCAATAAAGCACGCTGCCGCCCTTCGCACC
>DATMPQ010000123.1:0-8776 GCA_035567015.1 Chthoniobacterales bacterium
GGCATGTGTTCAGTCTTAGCCGCAAAACCGCGGCTTGTTTTTAATCGTGACAGTGACACCTGGTTTATGAAAGATCGAGATCGTCACCTAACGAAACGCACACATGATAAACATCACAAAAAATCTCGGCATGCTGCTGCTCGCAATTTATCTCATCCTCGTCGGCGTCATTGCGCTCTTCCATACAATCGCCATCCCGGTTGTCGTGACGGGCATTCTGGCACTCGCGGCAGGCATCTTGATCCTCATCGGCAGATAGACCGCTCCAGTCGCTGAAACCAGCCCTTTTTTCCGTCGCGTCGACCCGGAACGGAAATGCTTGAAAAACTGGCGTGATTGGTATGCAACTTTCTCCTCAAAAGGAGATGCGTGTGCTGATTGCTGAGGACGACAAGCCTGTCGCCGGGACTTTGGCCGCCATGGTGAAGAGTTCCAAACACGATGTGGTGGAGATAGTAGCCTCCGGATTGGAAGCCATCCACGCCTACGAGCGGCACAAGCCCGACGTCGTCGTCATGGATTACCTGATGAGCCGGCTCAACGGCGTGACGGCTTGCCGCAACATTTTAGCGAAGGACCCCGCTGCCCGAATCATTCTGGTCTCGGGCGCGATTGGCCCCCAAGAATTATCGTTGAGCCATTCGGGCGCTATCGCGATCTTGCAGAAACCGATAAGCGTGGCGCAAATCCAGGAGCTGCTCGACACCCTTGCCTCCCACCGAACTCTTCCCCCTTTCGGGGAAGCCACACGGCCACTCCGCCCCGCTCCGACGACTCTGAGTTAGAGGTTGGGCGGATCTTCGCGGCCCGTCTGGAACCAATGGGGAGACCGGAGTATTGCACCCAATCGCATACTACGAAGAAAGGAACAACATGAAAAAAACATTGTTAAGCATCGCGTTGGCGGCAGTAGCGCCCTTCGCTTGGGGGCAGATTTCATCGACAACGACCACAACCACAACTGAAGGCGGCGGAACGATCACCGAGTTCACGCCTGGCAGCGCGATCGTGCTCAGGGAAAGCAGCGGCCCGAGACATTACCGCTTCGGCAAGACTGTCACCTACGTAACCAGAAGTGGTAGGACCCTTGACGAAGAGACGGTGAAAACGAGGGTCAAAGTAGGCGCCCCTGTCCACGTTCACTACGTGGGCGAAGGCGACAACACAATGGTTGATCGCGTAATCCTCGACGAGGATTAAGAGCTAACGTCGTTTGTTTCAATGCGCCTTTTCGGTTCCCTCAGGGAACGGAAAGGCGCGTTTCGCGTACTGGCTTCCGAAGTTTGATGGCAAACACGTCAATCTTGCACAGATCGCTCGGCCGTCTGAGCCACCGAGCAAACCGATCGGTAACCGCAAGTTAACTTTAGGCTGCGCGACGCCGCCAGCCAACACAGAACAGAGCACACATGCCCAGTCCTAGCAGTGCCCACGTGGAGGGTTCCGGCACAGCGAGGAGTTGGAAGGCGTGCTGTTGGCCGTTATCATTCCACCCACCGGTGAAGGGGGCGATGAGTTCATGGCCGGTGAACGACGCGTTGGCGTTCGTCGTTTCCCAATAGAAGTTGGCTCGAAACTGCGTGGTGAGCGGACCGTTATGGAGACCGAGCCAATATGTTGTGCCCGCGGCCAGCGCAAAGGGCGTGATGCTAAAGGTGTTGCTGTATTCATCAAACTGGCCCAACACGCCGCCCTGTATAAACATTCGAGTATTCGCCGCTCCAATCGCCGCTCCGCTCGTCAAGAGTGCGCCAGGCGAACCGCCGGCATCGGAATAGATACCCCAATCGATCTCTCCTTGGTAAGCAGTATTGGGTACTTCTATGTCCCAAAAATGCACGCTCCCAAGGGTCATCGCCGTACCTACGCTGAAATCCTCAGCCTGGATCCATTGAGTCATTTCGTTGCCGTTTTGTTGGTTGGGAGGGCCGTTGTCATAGATAATCTGGCCGTGTGCGCGCAGCGGAGCAAAGACCGCGAGAATAAACGGTACCATGAGAGCGAGGAGACGGAAGCCGGCGAACCGGAAGTTGGAAGTCAGAAGAGAAGTTTTCATAGTTTAGCTTTCCTATTGTTGTTCCGCGAAGTACGCGTAAACCTCAAGCGACCCATCCAGACAAAAATCGAAGCGACTGTCAATAAAAAAATAACGGAATCCGCGACGCCAAAGGCATCGAGCCAGAGCTTCTCCTTATCAGATGAACAATCCTCCGGAGGTACGCGGTCGAACGCTGACGGCTGCTCGTGAGATATCCGGCGTTCACTGCGTGGGCGAACGCGACAACGTGGTGGTTGATCGCGTCATCCTCGACGAGGATTAAGAGCTACGTTGTTTGTTTCAAGCGCGCCTTTTCGATTCCCTCAGGGGAGAACGGAAAGGCGCGATTGCGTACTGATTTCCGAAGTTTCGATGGCAGACACGTCGATCTTGCACAAATCGCGCGGCCCTCGGAGCGACCGACTGATCCACTATTCCTCGCCATCAGTCTTCTCGGCAACGATTTCCAGAACGAGCGGTGTAATCATCAGTGCGTTCGGATTCTTCTCAGCCGCGGCCAAATCAGCGCGCACTTTCTCGGCGAACGATTCATCGATTCGGCCCATCTCAATCAAGCGGAGAAGATAAACGTCAATGAATTGAGCCGGCCATTGCCACATGGCGTCATTTGGTCGAATGCAAAATATCTGCGGCGTGGCCGAGCGGATGACGAAGCCATTCTGCAAAAGAAGCGCCGGTAAGGCTGGTGCAGAATCTGGTTCGCCGCCGGACTCGCGCCAGGTTTCGATCACATGCTGCCGGAACCGCAATTGGTTTGGAAGAGGAGGAAAAAAACGCCACGTCTCGTAGTGGGCATACTCATGAAAGATAGCAACGCTCCCATGTCGCATCACGCCGCCAAGTTTCTTAATCAGAATCGCCGGATTGGATACGAACGAGAGCACCCATCGGCACCAGGAAAAGTCGTAATCGCCTTTCGGTAAATCGTCAGTCGCCAGGTCTAGCTCGTAAATCTTCACATTCGTGAGCGAACGCGCGCGACACGCTTGTTCCATGGCACGGACAAACTTGCCCGAACGCTCGAGCGCGACCACTTCGCCGGTCGGCCCGACAATCTCCGCCAGGTCGACAGTCGCATAACCTGGGCCCGCGCCGACATCGAGCACGCGGCTGCCGACGGTGACGCCAGCCTTTCGCCAGCACTCCAAAACCACTGGGCGCCAGACGCGATGTTGTAATCCGAGTCTTGCAATCTCCTCGTCGTGTGTGCCGAGAACGTAGTCGCGCTCCGTTGCCATTGAATGGACGGTCGCTAATCGAGAACTCTTTGCCACCCGATTCTTGCCGCGCTTTATAAATTCCGCATGGCGGAAATTATGGATCTGATTTGCCCCGGCGCGATTGCGATGCGTCCGAAAGTGCACTCCC
The DNA here is from genome assembly GCA_035567015.1 of Chthoniobacterales bacterium. Classification (GTDB taxonomy): domain Bacteria; phylum Verrucomicrobiota; class Verrucomicrobiia; order Chthoniobacterales; family UBA10450; genus AV133. Next base: position 3,428 of record DATMPQ010000123.1, read on the forward strand.
GCCAGAGGCCGCGAGCTTACGTTCGTAATCTGTTCAGTCTGTCTCGATGGTAACGCCCGACTCCGGCGCTTTCAGCGTAGGCGGGTTGGACGTTCTCTGATTCACCGTCGATTCTTTTGTATGCCTCTCGCTGATCGCGCTCTTACCATTTTGCACGAATGGGTCCAATCTGAGAGCTTGCGAAAACATTGTTACGCGGTCGCGGATTCAATGAAACATTTTGCCAAACTGCGCGGGGAAGATGCCGATTTTTGGGAATCAGTCGGTCTCTTGCACGACATGGATTACGAGCGGCATCCGAATCTGGAACAGAGCTCAACCGAAGGCCATCCATTTGTCGGTGTCGCCTGGCTCCGCCAGAACGGCTGGAGCGAAGAAATCTGCCGCGCGATCCTCTCTCACGCAGATTACTCGGGCGTGACGCGCGAGACGCCGCTCGAAAAAACTCTCTACGCGGTCGATGAGTTAAGCGGATTTGTCATTGCCGTGGCGCTCGTCCGCCCGACAAGAAGCATCCACGAAGTCGATCTGGCGGCAGTGAAAAAGAAGATGAAGGACAAAGCCTTCGCTCGTGCGGTTAATCGCGAAGACATCGTTCGCGGCGCGCAAGAATTACGAATGCCGCTCGAAGATGTGATTGCAAACGTTATCACCGCACTTCAGTCGGACGCCGCACGTCTGGGTCTCGGCGGAATCGCGCATTGACGAGCTGATCCGGCCGCTGCGGCGATCTTGGGGATGACATCGCGGTTCTTTTACTTTGTTTGAGACGGAAACGGTCCCTCGAATACGCTTTCCGTTACCGCGCGGCGATCATTCGGGTTTTCGCGCGCTCGCAATCTTTCGGGAAGTGATTCCTTTGGTCCGGGCTTGCCCACCGCCGCCATCGCTTCGATTTGAAATTGCTCGGGGATGCGCAGCTCGATTCTTGCGCGTTCATAATCAAAACCTTCCATTCCGTGCACCACCAGGTCTTGCCGAAAACCTTCGAGCGCGAAATTCTGCCAGGCCCCTCCAGTGTCGTAGGAATGGGTAATCGATGGTTCGTCATTGTGATCGAACGTCTTTCGTGAAATAAACAGGACGAGCGCGGCTGCATTCTTCGCCCAGGACTTGTTCCCCTCAACCAGTAGCCCGAAAAAGGTCGTCCAATGCTCGGTGTCACGGCGCGCGTAAAGAGCTCGCCACTGTTGAGCGTTAAATGAGGACGGCGCCCATCGAGCTGCTTCAAAGAGTCGCATCAATTCCTCTCGCGAGATTTCCTCGCCAGACATGGCCCGGGGCGACCATCGGTCGAGCAGCAGCGGCTCGATAGGAAAATCCGCCTTTCGAACTTCGCTTCCTTTAATCATTTCAAATTCATCAGCCAGTCACGCACAATTTCAATTTCATTGTTAGTTAAGCCGTGTCCGGCGTTGACAAAACGAATCGTAACGTCCGCCCGCGCACTGCGAAGGAGGTCGACAAGGCGCTGAGTCTCGGACGTTGGAATAATTGGATCCTGATTTCCCGCGCCGATCCAGACACGTACAGAGGAAAGATCCGGGAGTTTCTCGGGGACGAGCGGCACCATTGCTCGAAACAAAATGGCGGCGCGAAGTGTTTCCGGTCGAAGTAACAACAAGCTAGCGGCGATGTTCGCACCGTTCGAATAACCGACGGTAACAATCTCGCCAGCAGCGAGTTCGTAATGCTGCGCTGCCGCGGCCACGAATTCCGCCAACTCATGCGTGCGCCTCTTCAAATCTTCTTCATCAAAAATCCCTTCGGCGATTCTGCGGAAGAATCGCGGCATACCATTTTCGAGAACTTTGCCGCGCGGACTGAGAATAGCGGCAGCCGGATCGATCTCGCGTCCGAGTGGAATTAGATCATGCTCATTTCCGCCGGTGCCGTGCAAAAGAAGCAGAGTCCGCTTCGAACTACCGGGCACGAATTCGTGAACAAAATCGAGCTCCGCCTTCATTGCTTAGCCGGAACTTTGATGGCCGGCAGAATTTCTTCGATCTGCGGACGTGTGGGTTCCAGCCACGGCGGAACGCGCAAGTTATTGCCCAATTCTTCCAAGCTCTCGTCCAGCGTAAAACCTGGCGGATCAGTCGCGATCTCGAATAGCACACCTCCTGGCTCGCGGAAGTAGATCGAGTGAAAGTAGGTTCGATCCATAATCGGGCTGACATTGTATCCAAGCTCGACGAGTAGATGCCGCCAGTTCCGCTGCTCCTCGTCATCGCGGGCACGAAATGCTATGTGATGGACAGAACCGGCCGCTACGCGCCCTGCGGAACCATCGGGGCTGCATAGCAGATCGACAATTCTACCGACTCCTGCTTCGCTCGGTGCCGCGAACCGAAAACGATTGCCCGATTGCTCGACCAACCGATAGCCAAAGGTTTCGGTCAGTAGCTGGGCTGTCTGTTCATACCCTTCCAGTGCGACTGAGACACCATGGAACCCGCGAAGCGAATGCTCGACCGGCACGCTGGTATCAGACCACGGCTCGTAGCCGGCGGCGGGACTCGAAGCGATTAATTCAATCAAGAGTCCGTCAGGATCGGTAAACCGAATAACTTCCTCTCCGAAGCGCACCGACGTTTTTTCCGCCGGAACATGGTGTTCTTTGAAACGATTAAGCCAGTAGCCGACGGAACCTGGTGGAATTGCAAAAGCCGTCGCTTCAATTTGACCGGTGCCCCGAATCCCGCGGCGCGCGCCCGGCCAAGAAAAGAACGTCAGGATCGTTCCCGGTGTGCCGCGCGCATCGCCAAAATAGAAGTGATATGAAGTCGGATCGTCGAAGTTAACGGTGCGTTTAACGAAACGCATCCCGAGAAGCCCGACATAAAAATCCAGATTGCGCTGCGGATCGCTCGCAATCGCAGTAACGTGATGCAGTCCGGTGATGGATAGATTCATACGGCGCCCCGTTTGACCAGCTCTCTGATAAAAAGTTCTCTTTTGAAGTCACGAAAAATCGGCTGTCGGACGGGCGCCCCTGTGTGGTCGTGCAATTGGAACAAGCGTTCAAAAAACGAGCGTTACGCGTGCGGGCAGTTTGAAAGTATTTGACTAGTACTCGGCGAAGGCGTCGTCCGGATAGCAATACAGCCAACGCTCGCCGGCCTCCGCCGATGCAACTACCGGGTGCCCGCTCCCACGCGCATGTTTGCTCGCGTGTTGCTCTGGCGAGCTGTCGCAGCAAAGGGTCGCGCCGCACTTCTGACACGTGCGCAAATGGACCCATCGAGTGCCGATCTTCACACACTCAGCGCACTCACAGCGTTGAGCATGCTTGACCGTTGTAATCGCGGAAAGATGGGGACAGGTTCCTTCAGACATCACTTCACATCCCTTTCAAAAATTCATGGACGAACTGAACCGACATTGAACCTTCACCGACAGCGGAGGCAACGCGCTTGACTGAGTCGGAGCGCACATCTCCAGCGGCGAAAACGCCCGGCCGGCTCGTTTCCAACAAAAACGGCTGCCGCTTCAACGTCCAGTGCGGTGAATCGGCCAAAGCGATTCCCGTGCGCACAAAATTTTTCTCGTCCTTTTCAATCTCCGTCGGCAGCCATTCCGTCCGCGGCATCGCGCCAATGAAACTGAAAAGGGCGGCCGTTTGCAGAGTCCGCTTTTCGCCAGTGAGTTTGTTTACGATCTCAACCGCGCTGAGATGGCCGTCGCCGAGCATCCGCTCGACTGTAGTGCAGCGAAGGATCTCGATATTTGGTGTGTTCATAATCCGATGAGCAAGATAACTGGACATGCTTTTGCAAAGATCATCGCCGCGGATCAAGAGGAACACCTTGCACGCGTTCTGGGAAAGATAAACAGCTGCCTGTCCCGCGGAGTTGCCGCCGCCGACAAGCACAACATCCGACCCGCGACAGACCTGCACTTCGTTAGCCGTGGCCGCGTAATAAACACCACGGCCTTCGAATCGATCGCAACCTTCCACGCCGAGGCGGCGATATTCCGCGCCTGACGCGATCAGCAGACATTTGGCGACGACAGTTTCGCCGCCTTCCAGTCCGAGAACTGAATACACTTTGTCGAAGGTCAAGTTCGTCACCGGCGTGGGAATGGAAATCCTGGCGCCGAATTTATCGGCCTGCAGAACAGCGCGATCGGCCAGCTCGCTGCCGGTGATTCCGGTTGGAAATCCAAGATAGTTCTCAATGCGCATGCTGCTGCCGGCTTGGCCTCCCGGGGCCGTGCGTTCTAGTACCACCGTATTCAACCCTTCGGAAGCAGCATAAACTGCCGCAGCCAATCCCGCCGGGCCTGAGCCGATGATCGCGAGATCATAAACCGTTTGTTCCACGGGCCGTCGGATGCCGATCGCCTCCGCCAATTCGCGGTTCGACGGGTTGCGCAGAAGGACGCAGTGAGCGCAGGCGACGATGGGCGTGTCCGCTTCGGTTACTCCAAATTGCTGCAGCACTTGGCTCACCGTCGGATCCCCCTCCAAATCGAGCCAGGTGAACAGCACTCGATTCTTGGCCAGAAAATCCCGGATCCGAAACGTATCGCGCGAGTACCGGGAACCGATTACGCGCAGGCCGGTGAACTCCGCTGACTCTCGTATCAATTGCCGGCGAGCAATGAACGCTTGCAGAATGACATCGCTTAGCTGCGGGTCTTGATTTAGAAGTTCGCGCAACGCCTTGTCCGAGATTTCATAGACTTCGCAATCCGATTTGGCGATGCCACTCACCACCTTCGGGTGCCCGGTCAGATGACCAACGTCACCGGTAAATTCTCCCACGCCCAGGACCCTGACCGCCTTGGGCCTTTCGCCAGTCTCGTCGATAAGCTCGATTTCACCTGACTTGATGACGAAAAAGTTGGCATCGCGATCACCAAAACGAAAAAGCGCCTCCCCGGCCCGAAATTTTTTCGGTGGAGCGCCGGCATAACGCCCGAGCTTCGCGATCTGTTCATCATCGAGCTTCGGAAAAGCAATCGTATTTAAATCCCGCTCCGCCATCGTTCCGACTCTCAACCCTCAACGGTCAACTCTCAACTGGCTCACACAATTAGCGTGAAATTGCTGCCTCGCTAGAATCTACAAAAACGACGCGCAACAAAAAACTACGTAGAGAGGCACCCGTTCTACCCGACGGCCTTTTTTTCGGAGGCGACAACGAACCCATTAAGAGGAAAAAAGAGGAAAAGACGAACGAGAGCATAAAAAAAGTTTGAAAAAATAGTTGACTGATTAGTCTATATCGTTATTCTGCTTGTATGCCAAGAGTAAGTGACATGAAGAAGCGCCTGACCGACGCGGCGCTCGATTTGATGTGGGAAAACAGCTACGGCACCACTTCAGTGGACGCGATCTGC
>DATMPQ010000124.1:0-4163 GCA_035567015.1 Chthoniobacterales bacterium
CACCACCCATTTGCCGCGATAATCTTTCAGGCTCACCTGGCTGCCGTCACCGGTCGTGAGCTTGAAATCCGGGGCCGCAGTTCCGGTCGCAGGTTGCGTTTGGGTTTCGGTTGCTCCGATCGCCATGCCAAGTGCATTCAATAAGATCAACGCCGCAAAAAGAAGACTTTTGTTCATAAATCCACCATAATCCGATAGGTCTTGAAATACCAAGAGATTGTCACTCAATCCGACGGAATGCTGGCGAATTCGTCGCCCCCTTGCGTTCCATGATACGCTGGCATCAACAAGGTTCACGTATGCCGCTACCGAGGAATTCTTTCCCTTCGAGTTTCGATTTTAAACCGGTGCAATTCATTCTCGGATTGATCGCGGCGTTTGGGATCATCATCACGCTTGTCAGGCTCTTGTTCGGCTTTGTCTCGATCCCGGCAAATTCTGTCGGTGTGAGACTGCGCTTCGGGGCTTATGCCGGGCTGGAGAATCCCGGACTCGCCTACGCCATCCCGTATGTCGAAAAAATTGGAATCGTCCCGACGCAACGTTTGCTCAAACTCGAGTTCGGTTTCTCGACCCAAAACGCGACCAACGTTTATCAGGGAGACCCGCAACCGGCCGACACCGAGACGATGATCACAGGGGACTTGAATACGGCGTTGGTCCCGTGGGTCGTGCAATACCGCATCATCGATCCGAAAATGTATCTCTTCGGTGCGCGTGAGCCGGAGCAAACGTTGCGGGATCTCTCGGAAAGTGTGATGCGCGAAGTGATCGGCGATCGCACGGTGGATGAAGTGCTAACCATTGGGCGGCACGATATTGAAACCTCGGCGCTCAAGCGGCTGGCCGATCTTTCCTCGGAGTATGGCTTAGGACTTCAGATTCAGCAGGTGCAACTCGCGACCGTGCGGCCGCCACCGGCGGTGCAGGCAGCGTTCAATGAAGTCAACCAGGCGCAACAAGAGAAGCAAACAGCGATCAATCAGGCCTGGGCTGTCTATAATGATGCCGTTCCCAACGCGCGCGGCCAGGCCAAGGAGCGAGAGAAACAGGCTGAAGCCTACGCGTTCCATCGCGTGAATGAGGCGAAGGGCGAAGCGGAGAAGTTTTCGCTTTTGCTCACGGAATATCGCAAAGCGGCAGAGATCACGCGGCGGCGTCTTTATCTCGAAGCGATGCAAGCGATCCTTCCAGGCTTGCAACACAAAGTCATAGTCGATGACAGCTTGAAGGGCGTTCTGCAAACGCTGCCGCTCCTCTCGCCGGAACCGCCCAAGGAACAGCATTGATTCGATGGAAACGCCACGCGCTTTGTTAATCTTCCCCGGGGCGATTCGATTCCTCCAGAGCCGCGGCATGGCCTTGCTCGGCGTTCTTTTTATTCTGACGGCCTTTAAATGGGGCGCATTGCTTTTCACGGTCCATCAATACGAGACCGTGATCATCACGCGTTTCGGAAAAGCGATTCGCACTGAAACCAAGCCAGGTTTGAAATTGAAGCTGCCGGTTTTAGACGTCTTGCATCGATTCGATAATCGGATTCTGGCGTGGGATGGACCGCCGACGGAATGTCCGACCAAGGACAAGCTCTACCTGATCGTCGATTGCTTTGCTCGATGGCGGATCAGTAATCCACTGCTCTACTACAATCGGCTCAACGACGAACGCAGCGCGCTTTCGCGGCTCGACGACATTTTGGGCAGCGAAACGCGCACCGCCGTCGCGACGCATGATTTAGTCGAGATTATTCGCGTGACGAAAGGTCGCCAGCCGGTGCGCGACGAGGAGCTGGAGAAAACCGGTACGGTTCTGCCGAGCAACATCCCGGACATTCAACTCGGCCGCGGCGAGATCGAAAAACAGATCACGGAACGGACCCGGCAGAAAATAGCAGATTTCGGGATCGAGCTGCTCGATGAGCGCTTCAAGCGCAGCAAATACAATCCAGCGGTCGCGGAAAAAATTATCGAGCGCATGTCGAGTGAGCGTCATCAGATCGCGGCGAAATTCCGTTCCGAGGGGAGAGGCGAAGCGGCGAACATCAGCGGCCAAAAGGAAAGCGACGTTGCTTCCATCAGGTCGATCGCGACAAAGAACGCGCTGGAGATTGAAGGCAAAGCAGACGCCGAAGCCGCAAGAATCTATGCGAATGCCTATGCCTCGCCGGATGCACAGGATCTTTATTCTTTTGTGCGAAGTCTTGATGTGATGCGCGCAGCGTTTGAGCACGACACCACCGCCGTGATCTCGACCAACAGCGACCTGGGCCGCTTGCTGAAGTCGGCCGGACCACCCGCAGTGGCGCCCAACCAGCCCGCGCCGTAAGCGCTCCCGTTCATGTGAGCGCGCGGTTCTGGACCATCGGCCACTCGACACGCGCGATCGAAGATTTCATCGCCGCACTGGAGGCTAATGCAATCAAGTTGCTTATCGATGTCCGGAGTTTGCCGGGATCGAAACGTTATCCGCAATTCAATAAAGAGGCGCTGGGCGATTCGTTAGGCAAAGCTGGAATTCGTTACGAACATTTTCCGGAACTCGGTGGTCTGCGAAAGCCGAAAAAGGATTCAAGAAACACGGCCTGGCGCAACGCGTCATTCCGCGGTTATGCCGATTACATGGAGACCGAGGAATTTCGCAAAGGCGTAGATCGACTTGTCGATCTTGCGAAAAAGGTTGGGCCGGCTGCGATCATGTGCGCGGAAGCAGTCTGGTGGCGTTGTCATCGCGCGCTGATTTCCGATTTTCTGAAAGCGCACGCAGCCGAAGTGATCCACATTGTCAGTGCAACAAAGACTGAGTCGCATCCATTTACATCGGCCGCGAGAATTATTGACGGCAGCTTGACCTATGCAAAGGGCTAGGGGGATCGCAGCAAAATCGCTTTTCTCATCGTGACAATACGTGCAGGGCTCACCCGATGATTTCGCTTCCGGCCAAGCTGCGGCGCAAGCCAAACTTAATCGTCTTTCTGCCGGACCAGCAAAGGGCGGATACAATCGCCTGTTGTGGCGGCGCAAAGGTCCATGCGCCGAACTTAAATAAACTCGCTTCCGAGTCGGTGGTTTTTAGCCGGGCCTACGTGACGCATCCAGTTTGTACTCCATCGCGTTCGACTCTCATGACTGGGATGTGGCCGCATACGACCGGTTGCACCAAGAACAGTGTTGCGCTCGACCCGCGTTTTAGTGTCTTGCCTCAATTATTAGAGGACAAAGATTACCGGGCCGCATACATGGGCAAGTGGCACCTGGGCCGGGCAGGATTCCCACAGCGAGGATTTGACGAATGGATTTCAACAGAGCAAGGGGGCCACTACGGCAGATTTCTGGTTTCAACGGGACTAACGCCAGACAGGAAAGATGGAGACTTCTCCGAGTTAGCCATTAGCAATTTACCGCTTGAACTATCGAGACCGAAATTCCTCGAAAAACATGCCTGTGAATTCATCGAAAAACGCCGTCGTGATCCGTTTATCCTCATTGTTGCTTTTGTGGAACCGCACTCGCCTTACAACGGTCCGCTCAACGACGAACATCCGTTGGACGAAATCGACCTCGACCTTACAGCAGCGCTGCCGCCGGCTGAGGATGTTCCGTTGCGCTACCGGTTGATGCGGGAATGGCAGCAAGCCGAAGCGGAACTTGATCGCGCGCGCTTGCCGAAGTTGTTGTTCTTTGGGATCACCCCAGAGGAGTACCGAAGCCTCAAGCAGCGATACCTTGGGTTAGTCACCATGGTCGATCAGAGCATTGGTGCCATTCTCGGTTGCTTGGAACGGTTGGGCTTGGCGGACGACACCATTGTGGTGCATACCAGTGACCATGGTGACATGCTGGGAGCACATCAACTCTTCGGTAAAGAAGTCATGTTTGAAGAAGCGGTGCGTGTACCGTACCTGGTCAGGTTGCCCGGCCAGCGAGGCGCCACGGTAATCCGCCAGCCGGTGAGCCACATCGATTTCGTGCCGACATTGCTCGATCTTTTGGGCCAATCAAAACATCCGCAGTGCGCAGGCAAAAGTTTGGTGCCGCTTATCCGCGAGGAAATTACGCCGCTGGGAAACGTCTTCATTGAGTGGGCTCCAAACCGGACGAAAGTCCAAAAAGGATCGTCACTGGCTCCGCGCCGCATGATCAAACGAGCGGTTGAGGAATCTACCC
>DATMPQ010000125.1:0-6790 GCA_035567015.1 Chthoniobacterales bacterium
CATCGGTCACTCAATTATTTCGCGCGCCATGTCCGTCGGCCTCGAGGCAGCGGTAAAGGAAATGCTCGCCGCCATGCAAAATTATCGCTGATGAGCGTACTCGGCATCGGTGTCGATCTTGTCGAATGCGCGCGCATTCAACATTCAATCGATCGCTTTGGCGATCGCTTTCTGCATCGCGTCTTCACTGATGGCGAAATTGAATATTCCATGTCGATGAAATTTCCCGCGCGTAATCTGGCCGCGCGGTTTGCGGCGAAAGAAGCAGTTTCGAAAGCGTTCGGGACCGGCATCGGCAAAGCAATGGGTTGGCGCCACATCGACATTCGGAAGAAACCAAACGGCGAACCGTTTCTGGTCTTTTCCGGACCGGCGCAAGAACTAGCGACCCAGCGCGGCGTAATTTCCGCGCTGATCACGCTTAGTCACACTGACAATCACGCCATCGCCTACGTCGTCCTGGAGTCGAGATGATCTGATTCGAAATTGACGCTTAACGACAAAAGCCCCCGCCGGATTTCTCCGGCGAGGGCTTCGTCACTTTCGTTCTTTGCTACTTACAGCATCCGCTGCGGCAGCATTTGCCTGGGCAGCAACTATTCGCCGGCGCTGTCGCCGTGGCTGTGCCAATGAATGCCGCCAGAGTAACAATTAGAAGAAGATATTTCATAGGATTCTCCTATTTCAGTTTAGTTGAGGAACTCGACCACGCAGTGGATGCGCGCCGAGCCATCGTTTAGGAGAACGCAATACGCGGCGGCGGAACCGGCGGGCGCTGCGCCCGGGTTGTGACGCGTTCATTGCTGATACCGACTTTGCCGACCATTTCCATCCCTGTGACAAAGCGCGCCACGTCCGTAAAGTAAAGCCAGCAACAGCCCGCTTGCCCTCCGCAACAGGTCGATCCAAAACCTGAGTTCATTCCGCCTGTGTTCGCCGGACAACCATGACAGCCACCCATGTCCATGTCCGCGCAACAATTCATTTTGTGCGACAGCGCGCGCGATACTTCTCCGGGCTGCGCTGATGTAATCAAACCGATGCTCATCGTAAGCGCGCAAAATAGCAGTCGCACTGGCAATTTCATCGGCCACATTTTATCACGGGCTAGGCTTTTCCCAAAACATTTTGTGGTCTCTGCTGATTCTGAAACAATGACGAACCTGATTACAGCTCTCGGTCACGCGCTTTGGATGGCGTTTGCCATGTTTTGGGAAATTTTGTGGCCGCTCATCCTTGGCTTCGGTTTGTCCGGAGTAGTGCAGGCGGTTGTCTCGAAATCGGAGATGAGCAGGCTGTTGCCGGATGATTCGCCGAAAACACTCGCTATCGCTACGGGCCTGGGAGCGGCGTCATCATCGTGCTCGTACGCGGCGGTTGCGCTAGCGAGATCGATTTTTCGCAAAGGCGCCGATTTCACCGCAGCGATGGCGTTTGAACTCGCTTCGACGAACTTGGTCGCCGAACTGAGCATCATTGTCATCGTTCTGATGGGCTGGCAGTTTGCGCTCGCCGAGTTCGCCGGCGGACCAATAATGGTCGTGATCATCGCGTTGTTATTCAGAATTTTTCTCTCCCGCAAACTCGTGCAAGACGCCAGAGTGCAAGCGGACAAGGGCGTCACAGGGGTGATGGAGGGTCACGCTGAGATGGATATGAGCGTCGAGAGGGGCGGCTCGTTCTGGCAGCGCATTAAATCAAGCGAAGGCATCACAGCCACCAGTCATTATTTTGTGATGGACGTAGTCGCCGTTTGGAAGGATATCGCCGGTGGGCTTTTACTAGCTGGCGCGCTCGCTGCATGGGTGCCGCCGGATTTCTGGAAAACATTTTTCCTCACATCGCATCCAGTCGCTGCGATGCTGTGGGGGCCAATTGTCGGTCCGATAGTCGCGATCTTCTCTTTCGTTTGTTCGGTCGGCAATATCCCACTCGCGGCGGTGCTTTGGAACGGTGGGATCAGCTTCGGCGGCGTCATTGCGTTCATTTATGCCGATCTGATCATTCTCCCCATCATTGATATCTATCGGAAGTACTACGGCTGGAAGGTAACTACCCTCGTTGTCGCAGTCTTTTACTGCGCGATGGCTGTCGCTGCTCTGATCATCGAATTTCTTTTCAGCGTTCTAGGATTAATTCCGCACCAGCGAAGCGCGCAGATTGTCGAGACCGCCATCACCTTCAATTACACTACAGTTCTCAACATTGTTTTTCTGATAATTGCTGGCTTTCTCATTGTCCGATTTTTCAAAACCGGCGGGCCAAAGATGCTGGCTCATATGGATTGATTTGCAGGCCGTCGCCGTTCTTGCCCGGATGTTTGCGACAGTCATAGACTGCCGCTACAGGTTGAATCGGCAATGCCGAAAGAATTTTTTATTACCACGGCGATCGATTATACGAACTCGCCGCCGCACATCGGGCATGCTTACGAGAAAGTGCTGGGTGATGTGATCGCGCGCTATCATCGGCTCAAGGGCGAAAAGGTTTTTTTCCTGACCGGCGTCGATCAACACGGTCAGAAAGTGCGGCAATCGGCGGCGAAGGAAGGCCTTCCACCGGCTGAATTCGTTAAGGGCGTCACGCAAAAATTTGTCGATCTCTGGAAAAAGCTCGACGTGAAATATGACGAGTGGGCTGAGACCACAAGCGACCGGCACAAAAAAGTTGTGCAAGGAATTTTGCAGCGGCTCTGGGAAGAGAAACAAATCTATAAGGATAAACAAGCGGGTTATTACTCAATTCGTCAGGAACAATTCCTAACCGACAAAGAGCGCGGACCGGACGGCGAGTTTGGACCGGAGTGGGGACAAGTCGAATTTCGCGAAGAAGAAAATTATTATTTCAAACTCGAGCAGCACAAAAAGTGGCTGCTCTCGTACCTAGACAAGCGTGAGGACGCGGTCATCCCCGATTTTCGTCAGACCGAATTGCGCAATGCAGTTGAGAAGTTAAGTGGCGACCTTTGCATTTCGCGCCCGAAATCGCGGCTCGACTGGGGAATCGAACTCCCCTTTGACAAAGATTTCGTCACTTACGTCTGGTTCGACGCGCTCACCAACTACATCAGCTTTGCCGGTTACACTGTAGGGGAAGCTGACAGCTTCCCCTACAACTCTCAACCATCAACATTCCGCGACAAATGGCCTGCGCTCCAGATCATCGGCAAAGACATTCTCGTTCCAGCACATGGAATCTACTGGCTTATCATTCTGCACGCGATCGGCTTTCCTGATGAAGCCATGCCGCAGTTGCTAGTCCACGGCTGGTGGAACCTCGGCGGCGCAAAGATGAGTAAGACTGCCGGCAACGTTGTCGATCCATTCGTCCTCATCGATAAATACGGCGCCGAAGCCCTCCGCTATTATTTGATGAGCAATATTGCGACGGGCAGCGATGCTGATTTTAGCGAGGAGCGTCTCGTGGCTCGGTACAATGGCGACCTCGCAAATTCAGTTGGTAATTTGCTCAATCGCACATTGACCATGACGTCAAAATATCAGGAAAGTCACGTCCAGCGTCCGAGAGATCCATGGCTACAGAACCCCGACGAGCATCGAGTCGAAAATTATTCCGACCACATTACTAGAGAGATCGAGCTGTACGAATCGCATATGAGCGCCAGTCGGCGCATACCGAGTGCGTTGCCCTTCACCTTAGGACCTTTCGTAGTTAATGCTGCAATTGCCAATATTTTGGAGATTGCCAATCAGGGAAATGCGTTGGTGGAAAATGCCGCGCCTTGGAAACTTTCGAAAGATAGTGCCGAGGTTTCAAAGATAAAACTTAACGCTGTTCTTTATGCGCTCGTCGAATCGCTTCGCATCATTGCGATTTTGATTTCACCGGTGTTGCCGAAAGCGGCGCACGGAATTTTCGATCAACTGAATTGGAAGATGGAGTTCAGCGGCAAAGAAGAGCGTTTCTCACTCGACGATGCAAAATGGGGCGGTCTGCCAAATGGGCATGTTGTCGGCAAGCCCGTGCCGTTGTTTCCGCGCATTGAGGTGGGTAAGGACATTTTGTCCGAAGAAATAGAAGAATAGCGCGTTATTGTGCGCACTCTTCGAAGGCAGCGGCTTCGCCGCGCAGATGCGCCAGAGCTTCGCCGGCGAAGTGCAACGAGCCGGTCAGTAGAATGGAATGCGGTTTTGCGCGTGCCAACTCCAATGCTTCAGCAACGGAGGGAGTGATGGAGTAGGGGAGCGATGGAGTAATGGTAGAGAAAACTTGCGCGAGTTCTTCCGGCGGCGCCGCACGCTCGCTGCGGACTTTTGGCAGCAAAATGGAATCTGCGATTGGCGCGAGCGCTTCGCAAATTCCCTGGAAATCTTTGTCCGATAAAATCGCGAGAACGAGCGTAGCACGCTGGCCCCCAAAGGCTTCTCTCCACGTCTGCGCGAGAACGTTGGCCGCAGCCGCATTGTGCGCCCCGTCGATGATTGTGCGTTTGTCCCACTTCTGAAAACGTGCCGGCCAATCGACCGTGGCAAGTCCGTGCGCTATCGCCGAGTCGTCGATGTCGAGCTCGCCACGGGACGAGTCCGTCCGGCTGGCGGACTTGGCTGCCCGAAGGGCTCCAATCGCAAGCGCGGCGTTTTGCCTTTGATAAGCACCGCAAAGTGCAATCGGGTGTTGCTCGTATGGTTTGGTTATGAACTCGATCGAACTTTCGCAATCCATCGCGCGTTTTCGCAGCACAATTTCGACCTCGTTTTTTTGCGGCGCGGAAACGACTGGCACTTTTGGTTTGATGATCCCCGCTTTTTCGGCCGCAATTTTCTCGAGCGAATTGCCGAGCCATTTTTCGTGATCAAGCGCGATCGAGGTGATGACGGAAACGTTCGATTGGACGGCGTTGGTGGCATCGAGACGGCCGCCCAGTCCGGTTTCCAAAATGACGACGTCCACTCTTTCGTCGGCAAAATATTTGAGTGCAAGTCCCGTAGTGATCTCGAAAAATGTCGGCTGCGGATCCCAGTCGGCCGTTAGATTACGGATGCTCGTTAGACCGCTGGCGACCGCGTTTTCGGAAATCATTTCCCCATTCACGCGAATCCGTTCGCGAAAAGTAATGAGGTGAGGGGAGGTGAAGAGACCGGTGCGATATTTTTGGGCGCGACAAATGGAATCGATCATCGCGCAGACGGAGCCTTTGCCGTTCGTGCCGGCAACGTGAATCACACACGCGCCCCAAGGAGCGGCGGCTTCTCCGCCGGTCGGACGGATTCGTCCCGTGGCGAACAAGCCGCCGACGGCGATTTGGAAATCGCCGTTCCTTGAAAGCTCGGCGATGAGTCGCCGGATGTTCTCCAGCCCGAGCTTGATCCCGAAGCGCTGAAGGCTGTAGAGCCAGGCGAGCGCCTCCGAGTAATTCACTGCGCGGAAGAAAAATAGCCGAGCAGCTGGCTGATCTGTTCGCGCATTTTTTTGCGGTGCACGATGATGTCGATCAAGCCGTGTTCCTGAAGAAATTCCGCAGTCTGAAATCCTTTTGGCAAATCCTGATGCGTGGTTTCTTTGATTACACGCGGGCCGGCAAAACCGATCATGCTCTTCGGTTCGGCGATAATGACATCGCCTAACGAAGCGAAACTGGCCATGACGCCGGCGGTCGTCGGATTGGTGAGAACGGAAATGTAGGGAAGCCGTTGCTCGGCATGGCGCGCGAGCGCGCCGCTGGTCTTTGCCATTTGCATCAAGCTCAACATACCTTCGTACATGCGCGCGCCTCCGGACGCGGACACGATGACGATGGCGGCACGCTGGTCGGTGCCATATTCGATGGTTCGCGTAATTCTTTCGCCAACAACCGAGCCCATGGTCGCGGCGAGAAATCCGAAATCCATTACCGCGAGCGCTACTTTATAGCCGTCGATCATTCCGTAACCGCTGATGACGGCATCGGTCAAACCGGTGCGCTCCTGGTAATTTTTGAGGCGATCTTTGTACGTGGCCATACCGTGAAAACGCAACGTGTCCACGGATCTTAAATCGGCATCCATTTCGACAAAAGTTTCCGGATCGAGGAGATTGTCGATCCTCTCCTTGGCTGAAAGGGCAAAGTGATAATCGCAGCGCGGACAAACGCGCAGATTCTGCGCAAGCTCGATGTCGTGCACGACCTCGTTGCAGCCGGGGCACTTTTGAAAAAGGCCGTGCGGGATGTCGCGTTTCTTGCGATTTTCCGCCTTCAATGCCGGTTTCTTGAAAATTGCCATGGGAATTATGCGCGCGCCGCCGTCGCGGCATGAACGGAGAGCGCGCCCGCCTTCTTCAAAACACGCGCGCACTCGCTCAGGGTCGATCCGGTTGTCAAGACGTCGTCAATCAAAAGCACGTGCAAGTCTCGCACGTCCGCCTTTTTTCGTAAACGGAACGCGCCATGTAAATTTTCCATCCGCTCGACCCGATCAAATGCCGTCTGCGTGGTGGTGTAACGAACGCGCTCGAGAACGGGCTTCGTCTCGATCGACAGGTGTACGCTCAACAATTCCGCCAGTAAACCTGCTTGATTGAAACCGCGTTGGCGTTCTCGAGCTGGATGCAGCGGAACGGGAATGATGATGTTGAAGCGGCGGCCGCGGAGTCGATCATCATCGAACGCCGCGATTAGCCAGCGCGCCACGGAATGTCGGAGATAGATCTGGCGGCCGTATTTGAAATCGAGGATGACGCGGCGAACAATCCCGCGGCTGCGATAGGCGGCGACGGCAGCATCAAAGTGCAAGGTGCGGTGCGCGCAGTTGGCGCAAGTGAATGCTCCGCTGATGGCGCCGGCGAACGGTTC
>DATMPQ010000126.1:0-5780 GCA_035567015.1 Chthoniobacterales bacterium
TCGACGCCGCGCGATTTCAATTTCTCCACGTTTTCCAGTGTGGCCGGATGCGACCACATTTTTCCATTCATAGCTGGGGCGAGCAGAATCGGCGCACGGGTGGCCAGTGCGATGGCGGCGAGCGGATGATTCGCAAGGCCCTGGGCGAGTTCGGCGATGATGTGCGCGGTGGCCGGCGCGATTAGGAGCAGGTTTGCGCGATCCGCCAGCTCGATGTGCCCGGGTTGCCAACTTTCTTTTTCGTCGAAGAAGCTAGTCGTGACCGGATTTTTGGAGAGCGTTCGCAATGTGAGCGGTGAAATGAATTCGATCGCGTCCTGTGTCATCACGACAAAAACTTGATGACCTTGCTTGACGAGCAGACTGGCGAGTTCAGCGGATTTGTAGGCGGCGATTGATCCGGTGACGCCGAGCACAATTGATTTCGTGGTCGAACGAAGGCGCACGACTTTTCGTGCGCTGGTTCTTTCGCTTCTGCGTTTTGAATCTCTTTCCATGAAAGATCGACAATTACTTCTGGGCGAGGCGCCGGCTCAAATAACGTTCCGCGCCCATGATATGCCGGAATTTTTGCAAATCTTCTTCCACCGACCGGCTGATGATGGTGTAGCGATAATCGCGCCACAATTCCATCTCGCGCGCGGCGGTGACGAGGCGCAAGTCGATCTGCTTGGCCGTTTCCGTTCCGCGCTTCAAGAGACGGCGGCGGAGTTCGTCGAGATCGGGCGGCATAATGAAAACATCGGCCAACGCCTGGCCAATGAATGGATCGTCGCAGTTGCGAATGGCGGCTGCGCCTTGCGTGTCGATGTCGATCAAAACATCGACACCGTTTTTCAGATTCGAAAGCAACGGTTTGCGTAATGTTCCATAATAATCTCCGTGGACTTGTGCGTACTCGAGAAAATCGCCGGCCTTGGCCCGCGCCTGAAACTCGGCGGCGGACAAAAATTGATAATCTTCGCCTTCAATCTCTCCGGCGCGTGGCGTCCGCGTGGTGCAAGAAACCGAGTAAACAAAATCGGGGCTTTGGCGAAGCGCCTCGACGAGTGTTGTCTTTCCCGCGCCGGATGGCGCGGAAATGACGAAAAGAATTCCGTGTCGGTCGAACTGTTTATTCAAGGTTCTGGACTTGCTCGCGAATTTTCTCCAGCTCCGCTTTGCAGGCGACGACGCGCTGCGAGATGGCAGCATCGTTTGCCTTTGCGCCGAGGGTATTGAGTTCGCGAAAAATTTCTTGGGTGATGAATTCGAGCGTACGGCCGACCGGCTCGTTCTTGCGAAGATGATGCGCGAACTGCGCGAGGTGACTTTCCACGCGCGTCAATTCCTCCGAGATATCGGCGCGGTCGGCGAAGAAGGAAATTTCTTTCAGCAAACGTTCGTCGTCAGCCGCGATCGGCAGAGCGGCCTTTTGCAGGCGATCGAGCAGCGCGGTACGATATCTTTTTACCACCTCGGGATGAAGGGCGCGGATCTCCTTGAGTTTTTTCCGCATCGCTTTGAGCCGGTGGATCAAGTCCTTGGCCAGATGTCTGCCTTCGCGTTCGCGCATCTTGATCAAATCGGCGAGGGCGGCGCGAAGTGCGCGATCGATCGCGGGCCATGCTTCTTCTGCGCTCACAGCTTGTTCCGGAAAGCGCATCACGCCCGGCGCCTGGAGAATTGTGCTGATCGTGATCTCGCCCGGCGCATCGAGCTCTTTTTGAAGGGCGCGCATCGCTTCGTGATAGGAGCGGGCCAACTCGGCATCGAGCGCAAGGTTGCGCGCACCGTTTTGGCCGTTGTGAAAAGTCACGACGACATTGGTTCGGCCGCGCGAAATATTTTCGTTGATCGTCTGGCGAATGCGTGGCTCAAGCTCGGCAAGATCGCGTGGCAGATTGACTACGATGTCGCTCTGTTTCCGGTTCACGGAATTGAGTTCGACGCTAAACTTTGCCCCGCCGTGATCGGTCTCGGCGCGGCCGTAACCGGTCATGCTTCTCATAAGTCAGGATGTTTCTCTATCGAAACCGAAGCGGGCGTCGCGTAGCATTTCGATTTGGCTCATGCGAAACGAAGTTAGGCTTCGGCGAGGGTGCTGCCAAGCTTTTGTGGTTGCTTGGCGAGAAGTTGCTCGACTGCCCGGCGGTGCGGAGAAGGAAGCGGAATCGAGGCGAGTTGAGCGATTGAGAACCAACGCCTTTGCCCTCGTGCGCGAGTGCGAGGTGCCGGCTGCGCGAAGACTTTCAACGTGATTCGGTGATTCGTGAAAGGGAAGATCGACGTATGAATTGGGCGGGTGATTGCCGATCTTGCCCGCGCCGGGGGCAGAATCCACATGCCGTGCCAGCGGCCGCATGATTGCTCGAGCAGAATTCGATTGCGACGGAAAGTGAAGGCGCGCGCATCGGTCAGGTCTTCTGGCGGGCTCGGGATTTTTTTGATCGGGAGAGTTTGCGGGTTCTTGGGGCGACAAAATTTCTTCACGGGACAAATTGCGCACTTGGGCTGGTGTGGAAGACAGACTAGCGCGCCGAGATCGAGAAGAGCGGAGTTATAATCGCGGGCAGAGCGCTTGGGGAGGAGGGACGCCGCATAATTCCAGAGTGCTTCGCGACCCACTGTGCAATCGATTGGCCTGCGGAAATTGAAAAGCCGGGACAGGACGCGAGAGGTGTTGGATTCGACGATTGGCACGGATTCATCGAAGGCGAAGGTGGCGAGGGCGTGCGCGGAATATCGCCCGATGCCCGGCAATGCTAGTGTGCGCGCGATTGATCTCGGAAGATGTCCGCCATATCGATCCACGACAATCCTGGCGGTTGCGTGAAGATTTCGCGCTCGTGCATAGTAGCCGAGGCCTTGCCAGGCGTGCAACACGCTCGATTCCGAAGCACGCGCCAGGGCGGAGAAATCGCTCCATCGGCGCAGCCACTCATTATAATAAGAAAGAACGGTGGCGACCTGCGTTTGTTGGAGCATGAACTCCGAAACGAGAATGGCGTATGGGTCGCGGGTGCGGCGCCACGGCAGATCACGGCCGTGACGGCGATACCAGCGCAGCAACGCGGAGCGGAAATTGCGGGAGTCTGGTGGCGAGATCAGGTTGGTAGAAACGTGCAACGCTCAACCGGCCTTCGCAAGACTACGGTGTGCCAAGCGCTCAGCGTGCAACTCCGAATGTCTGCCCGAGCACGGATTGAATTCAGAAGATCATTGAACGTTGCGCGTTCGAAGTTGAACATTGAGCGTTTTTTGCTGGCAAGATGAACTCGTACACGCATGCCTTGACGGCGGAGCAGGCGACGAAACTTCGCGCGCTGCTCGAGGAACTCGGTTTTCAGTTTACGCCAAAACAATACACGCTTTTCTTCGCACAAAAGAACAAGTTGAGCGTCGCGGCTTATGAGAAGGGACCGAAGGTTTTGGTGCAGGGCAAGGGTGTGCAGGAGTTTGTTCAGTTCGAGCTCGAGCCGAAAATTTTTGGTGAAGCCAAACTGGGTTATGAAGAAGTGCATGCGCCGGAGATGTTCGAGCCGCATTTCGGCGTTGATGAAAGCGGGAAGGGCGATTTCTTTGGACCGCTGGTGATTTCAGGCGTGTATGTCGATCGTGGGATCGCGCGCAAGCTTCTGGACGCGGGCGTTCAGGACAGCAAGCGAATCGGCTCGGATGCGCGCGTTCGGACCCTTGCCCAGATTATCCGGAAAACTGCCGGCGGTTTGATTGAGACGGTGCTGATCGGTCCGGAACGGTATAACGAGCTTTATGAGAAGTTTGGGAACCTGAACAGTTTGCTCGGCTGGGGGCACGCGCGCGTCATTGAAAATCTGCTGGCAAAAAAACCGGATTGCCCGCGCGCGTTGTCGGATCAATTTGCGGATGCGCGCGTCATCAGACGAGCGCTTTTGCAACATGGCCGCAAAATCAAGATTCAACAGCGGCCGAAGGCGGAATCCGATATCGCGGTAGCGGCGGCGTCGATTCTGGCACGTGAAGCATTTATCGGTTGGCTGGAGCGGCGGGGGAAAGCGATCGGTTTGGTCTTGGAGCGAGGGGTGTCGGCTAGCGTAAAAGAGACCGCAAAAAAGCTCGTGGAAAAGAGCGGGCCGCAGAGCCTGCGTGAGGTGGCGAAGATACATTTCCGGACGGCGCACGAGATTGCGCCAGACGCCTATGCCACGCGCCGCCTCCGCGCGGAAATTGGCGAAAGAAACGATTGACGGCGGTTTTCCGGAGGCGTCGGGCAAGGTTCCTGCTACGTGCTTTTGACGCTTAGTAATTGTGGGAACCCGACTCCTCATCCTGAACGCAGATCCTGTCTTTCAAGACAAGGAACTCGCCATCTTCGACGCGATGGAAGGGGTGGAAACCGGCATTGTACGAACCCTTTCCGAAGCGGTCTCGTTTCTTCTGGCCGAGAGTTTCGACGCTTTTGTCGTGGAAGGGGAGTCGAAATTGGCGCTGGAGCAAGCCACGAATGTCCGGCAGCATTTTCCCTCGCTCAAGATTATTTGCTTGGCGCCGGACCGGGCCGAAGCCGAAGCTGTTGCCACCGCGGCGCAGCAAGAGATCACTTTGCTCTTGAGCGAGCAAAGCAAGCACCGGATGGAGCGGCTCCTCAAGACTTTTGTGCAGTCGCTGGGGAGGCAAGCCGGGACGGCGGCTGAGGGGGTCGATCCTTGTCATTCGCTCGTCGGTAATCTGAATCAATTCTCAGCCGCGGAAATCCTACAGATGAGCTGTTTGAGCCAGCGGAGCGGACGTTTTACCTTCAAATCCGGCCGGGGGAACAGCGAAATCTATCTGCATCACGGATCGATACGTCACGCCGTCTTTGGATCGCTCGAAGGCGAAGCGGCAGTGGCGGAAATTTTCCGGTGGCGGCAAGGGCGGTTTTATTTTGAGGAAGGAATCATTAGCCAGGTGGAAACAGTTGATCGCCCGTGGGCACATCTGTTGATCGATAACCTGCAGAAATTCGACGAGACGCTCGAACTCGTCGGCGTGCCCCCTGAACAGTCGCAAGAATCGCAATCATGAGGGATCAAGAACTTGAAGCCAAGCTTCGCCTGCTCACGCTCCAGCTGGATAACTGGAAGAAGCTGCATGACTTCATTACCTACGGGCTGGACAAGGCGAAGCCAATCGTCTCGGCTGAGCAGGAGCGCCAGTTTACCGAAATTCGCTCGCATCTCTTGCAAGAGACGGAACATGTTTTCAGCAGGCTGAGCATTCTTGGCGAGCTGTCGGGCAAACTGATGAATGTGTTACAGCGCGGTTCTTCCGTGCGTGGCGTCCGCGAACTATCGAACGACGAAATTCGCCGGCTGGAGATGGATTGGAATGCTGTGTTCACGAAGCTCGGCGTGGTGCAGGGTCAGCTCAAAGCGCAGCGGAAGGCCCTGGCCGGCCAAACTGTGTTCCGCCATCGTCTGAATCGCGTCTTGGGGCGGCTGGCCCCAGTTCACTGATTTTCCCTCGTCAGGGAAGCCGACCATTGCGTTTAGTCCTCTTTGGGAGGAGGTTAAGCTGTTAAGAAGTTTCCTTTTCTCAAAAATTTGGCCGCCGCTCCGGCTGCGTGGAGCGATTATATTAAGTACATATGGCAAAGCTAACCAAACGCGACATTGTTGTCGCCATCAGCAACCAAACAGGAATGGTGCAACACGAAGTTTTCGACGTGGTCCAGCGAACGCTCGATAAGATCACCGACAGTCTGGCCAATAACGTCGCCGTCGAGTTGCGTAACTTTGGTGTTTTTCAGCCGCGACTGACCAAGCCGCGGGTGGGAC
>DATMPQ010000127.1:0-15206 GCA_035567015.1 Chthoniobacterales bacterium
CCGGCTCAGCTCGGTTTTGCCCACACCGGTCGGTCCAAGAAAAATGAAGGAGCCGATGGGACGATTCGGATCCTGCAAACCAGCCCGGGCGCGGCGCACCGCGTTGGAAACGGCCTTGATCGCTTCGTCCTGCCCAACCACTCGCTGGTGCAAATGCACTTCGAGTTTAATCAGCTTTTCTCGCTCGCCTTCCTGCAAGCGCGAGACCGGAATGTGCGTCCAACTCGAGACGACTTCGGCAATATCTTCTTCGGTAACTTCTTCGCGCAACAATTTGCGTGGCACAGGCATCTTGCCTGTGGGGCCGGTGGGCGTCCCGCCTGTCGCAGATTGCAGGCTGGAAGCCTGCTCGCCCCACAGACTGGAAGTCTGTGCCCCGGCGGGGGCTAATTTTCTTTCCAATTCCGGAATGCGACCGTACTGAATCTCGCTGGCCTTGGCCAACTCGCCACGGCGCTGCGCGCGCTCCAGCTCAGTGCGTAATGCATCCAGTTGTTCTTTCCATTTTCGCTGTTCTTCGATGACAGCTTTCTCTTTTTGCCATTCAGCTTTGAGCGCGGACGATTTTTCCTTTAGCTCGGCCAATTCTTTCTCGAGTTTCTTCAAGCGCTCTTTGCTGGCCGGATCCTTTTCTTTCTTGAGCGCCTGCCGCTCCATCTCGTGCTGCATGATCTCGCGCTCGATTACGTCAATCTCGGTCGGCATGGAATCGAGCTCGATCTTCAAACGCGAGGCGGCTTCATCGACGAGATCGATCGCTTTATCTGGAAGGAAGCGGTCGCTGATGTAGCGATGGGAAAGCACGGCGGCCGCAACCAGCGCTGCGTCGGTGATGCGCACACCGTGATGCACTTCGTAGCGTTCTTTTAATCCGCGCAGAATGGCGATCGTGTCTTCCACGCTGGGCTCATCCACCATGACCGGCTGAAATCGCCGCTCCAGCGCCGCATCTTTCTCGATGTATTTGCGGTATTCATCGAGCGTTGTCGCACCGATGGTGCGCAGCTCGCCGCGCGCCAGCATCGGCTTGAGCATGTTCGACGCGTCTACCGAGCCTTCGGCGGCACCGGCGCCAACGATGGTGTGCAATTCGTCGATGAACAAAATGATCTGGCCCTGCGAATCGGTCACTTCCTTTAGAAACGCTTTCAGGCGATCTTCGAATTCGCCGCGGAATTTCGCGCCCGCCACCATCGCTCCAATGTCCATCGCAATAATGCGTTTTTGCTTCAGCGAATCGGGGACGTCGCCGCTGATGATCCGTCGCGCCAGCCCTTCCACGATTGCCGTTTTACCGACACCCGGATCGCCGATGAGTACCGGGTTGTTTTTGGTGCGGCGCGAAAGGACTTGCATAATGCGGCGGATCTCATTGTCGCGTCCGATCACCGGATCGATCTTTCCGCGTCGTGCCAGCTCCGTCAGGTCTCGGCCGTATTTCTCGAGCGTTTGATATTTACCTTCGGGATTTTGATCGGTCACTCGCTGCGAACCGCGCACCTGTTGCAACGCTTGCATTAGTTTGTCGCGCGTAACCCCGAGATCCTTTAGCAGTTTTGCCGCGGGAATCCCGCTTTGCGGGACGCCGGCCAGCGCCAGAAGGTAATGCTCGGCGCTCGTGAACTCGTCTTTCAACTTCGCCATCTCCTTCTCCGCGCCGTCGAGCACGCTGCGGAGTTCATTAGAGAGGCGAAGATCGACGGTCGCACCGTGAACTTTCGGCCGACGCTCGAGCTCGCTCGCCAATCGTTCGCGCAGACGGTCAATCGGGACGCCGATTTTCTCTAGCAACGGCTGCGTTATACCGTCGCTCTGATCGAGAAGCGCGGAAAGAAAGTGTTCATTCGCAATTTCCTGATGATTGAATTGCGAAGCGATATCCTGCGCTACTTGCAGCGCCTCCTGCATCTTCTGCGTGAACTTGTCGACGCGCACAGCTCACCATGAACTATGGCCTCCGGTGCAGCAAACGCGCTTTTACCCACCACTTCGCGCGTACAACGTTTTCTCTCCATTGCAGCCGCGCTTCTCCCCGCGTATGAGTCTGAGCGATGAGCGCAGAAGTAAAACCGTTTGGAGGCAAAGCTCTGGAGTTGCTGCGGGCGGGCCCGTTTCGCCGCTACATCATCGGCTCGCTCATTTCCGATACTGGCACGTGGATGCAGGTCATGGCGCAAGGCTGGGTCATGAGCACATTGACGAACAAGGCGATCATGCTCGGTTTGGTGAATCTGGCCGCCGGTTTGCCGACTCTCGCCCTTACTATGATTGGCGGTTCAGCGGCCGATCGATTCGACAAACGAAAGATTTTAATCGCCACACAAATCGCGCAGATCGCATTCGCACTTGGGCTGGGTTGGCTCGTTTTCACCGGACGAATCCAAATTTGGCACGTAATGTTTTTTGCAGCGTTGCTTGGTGTCTCGATCGCGTTTGAAATGCCGGCCATCTCAGCGCTCGTGCCGGAGCTCGTGAAGCGCGAACAAATTGCATCGGCCGTTGCTTTGGATCGTTCGGTTTTTCATGGCTCGCGGCTCATCGGGCCATCGCTGGCTGGCTTGTTCGTAGGTTGGTGGGGAGCGGCCTCAGCCTTTTTTGCAAACGCGTTTTCGTTTCTTGCGCTTATCATTGCGTTGATTTCGCTTCCGCGACGGTCAGTTGGCACAGAAGAAGAAGAAGAAAAACGGCGCGGCGGGATCCTGGAGGGATTTCGCTATGTCCGATCGGATCGGACCATTCTTTCAATGATCATGCTCATTGCGCTCACCACCATTTTCATTTTCCCGACAATTTCCGTGATGCTGCCGCTTTATGTTCGCAATGTCCTGCGACTCGGTCCTGATAGCATGGGCTGGCTTATGGCAACGTCGGGAACCGGCGCGTTTCTCGGGTCGCTCGGTTTGCTAAGCATCGCGCGCGAAAAACGATTGAAATTTATGAGCGGCAACGTGCTCGCCATCGCCGCGGGCGTGTTTTTCATGTCGCGGTCGCACAGCTTTTTACTTACCGCCTGTTCCCTGGGAGTTCTCGCGATCGCACTCTCCATGAACTTTGGCCTGGCCAATACGATCGTTCAGGAGCACGCGCCTTCGCATCTTCGTGGTCGCGTCTCCGCCGTGTTCGGCTTGAGCTTTTTTGGCCTGATGCCAATTGCCGGTCTCATCGTCACCGGGTTTTCCGATTTGGTTGGAATGCGCACGGCGCTGGCCGTTGCCTCGGTAATTTATGGAATTGCCGCCTTCGTTGTCCTGAGCATGGCCGGGCGGCACGTGTGCGATCGCCCCGTTTCACCGGTACCGGAATCAGAGATGGCGCCAGTGGCTTGAGCATTCGTTAGGCGGAAATAATGATTTCGTTTTCGACCTGCTGGAATTCCGGGCGCCACACTGCGGGCGATGAAATGCTGCGCGAGATCAAGGGCGAGCTCGGGTTCGACTCGATCGAGCTGGGCCACGGCATCCGCATCTCGCTCATGCCCGGAATTCAAAAAATGTTCGATGCGGGCGAAGTCCGCTTCAGCAGCCTGCACAACTTTTGCCCGCTGCCGGTGGAAGTGATGGGCGCGTCTCCAGATTGCTACCAGTTTTCCGCGAGTCATCCGAAGGAGCGGGAGCGCGCAGTGAAACAGACATTTCAAACAATTGATTTCGCGGCGCGACTCGGCGCGCCATTCGTTGTCATGCATCTCGGCGCAGTGCCGATGCAGCCGATCACCGATTCACTGATCGCGCTCGCGAAAAAAGGAGAACTGCTTTCGCGAAAATATGTGCGCCGAAAAATTAGAGCCGTTGAAAAGCGTGAGGCCGCCGCGCCCTGTTTTCTCGAGCGTGTGAAAGACTGTCTGGGCCGCGTCGTCGACTACGCTGCCTCAAAAAACATTCGGCTCGGCATCGAAGGGCGGCGCGGATATGAAGAGATCCCAAGCGAGCGCGAACTCCCCGCGCTGCTGGAGGAGATGAATGCGCCCCGGCTCGGGTACTGGCATGACTTTGGGCATATTCAGATCAAAGAAAATCTCGCTTTCCTTGATCACGCCGAATGGCTGCGCACGATCGCTCCGCGCGCGTTCGGTTGTCACGTGCAGGACTGCATTTGGCCGGCCCAGGATCATCAGCCGCCGTTTGCCGGGGATATCGACTTTAAGAAACTTGTTCCGCTTCTGCCGCGCGATTGCGTATTTGTTTGGGAAATGAGCCCGCGCAAAACCGTCGAGGAAATCCGGCATTCGGTCGAGCTTTGGCAAAAACATTTCGGACCATGAGAAAGATCCTCATCACCATACTTCAGCTCGCTGTCACCATCGCGCTGCTCTGGTGGGTCTTTCACGATCACGCGCAGCGCGACAAAATGAGTAAGGCGCTGCACGCCGCGGATTACCGATGGGTCGGCGCCGCCATCCTTGCTTACATTCTTGTCGAAATTTCAGCCGCGCTGCGCTGGCAGATTTTACTTCGCGTCCAGGGCATTCGACTCAAATTTTTTCGTCTGGCCGGTCTTTTCTTAATCGGCATGTTTTACAACCAGTTCCTGCCTGGCGGCACCGGCGGCGATATTATTAAGAGCTACCTGCTTTTGAAAGAGACTGCCCATCACAAAGCGGGCGCGTTGCTTGCGGTCGTGTTCGATCGATTAATCGGGCTGGTCGCGCTGGTCACGATTACCGTCACGCTGGTTACTCTCAGATTCGATTTGTTATGGCGAACTCCGGTCACGATTGAATCCGGTTTTACCCCGCACCAACTCCTAGTCGTCCTCGGTCTCCTTCTTGGCGTTTCTATCGCCGGCCTGCTTATCAGCTTTATCATTAGTGGTTTTAACCTTTTTCATCTCTTGCCGCACAAATTCCCGGGCCGCGATAAATTGATTGAGATCGCGGCTGCGTATCATCTTTACGCGCGACATTGGTTGGCAACGCTCCTCGCGTTCGGCGCCTCGCTTGTCGCCCATCTGGCAACATTCACGACCTTTCTCTTTGTCGCCTATGCCCTTCACGCGGAAGACGTGCGAAAAACACCGCCGGTGCCAGTACCCGCCGTCGATTTTTTCGCCGTCATGCCGATCGAGCGTACAATCACCGCGGTTCCGATAAGCCTTGCTGGAATTGGGCTACGCGAAAAACTCCTTCAAGTCATGCTCAACAACCTCTGCGGTGTCACGGTTGAAAAAGCCAAGCTCATCGGATCACTTGGATTTCTCGTCATTCTCCTTTGCTGCGCGCCCGGCGGGATCGTTTACTTCTTCTACCGGCCGAGCGGCGTGCCGCGGCGCGTGCGCTTGCGTGAAATGGAACGGGAAGTCGCGACGCTCGAGCATGAGATCGGCGAGACAAAATAAATCGCAGCGAACATCGGCAGCGTCGCGGGAATCGCCCCGCCCATTTGTCAGCGCGACTTTTGCCATGACAGTCGATGGCAAAATCACGACGCGAAATTTCTCGCCGGTCGATTTCACTTCGCGTGAAGACAAAATGCATTTGTTTCGTCAACGCGCTCTCGCTGACGCCGTCTTAATCGGATATAGCACGCTCAAACTCGACAATGTCCGGCTCGGTGTCCCCGATGAGTTGCGACAGGCGAGAAGGAAACGTGGACAAACGCCCGCGCCGCTGCGCGTGATCGTTTCCAATGAAGGCAAGGTCGACAATCGATTAAAGATTTTTCAATCGGATCCCGCGACTGCGGGACGAGTCATCATTTTTTCCACGAGGCGGATGCCGAAGAAATTTCAAACCGCGCTTCGCAGGGAAGCGATTTTGCATCTGAGCAAATCAGAACATGTGGATCTTGCTGGAATTTTGCGAACTCTTCGCGATGAATACAGAGTGCGCACGGTTGCCTGTGAAGGTGGCGCGACGCTTTTCCGCTCGTTGCTCGAGCGCGGCTTGATTGATCAACTCAATCTTACGATTGCCCCTTATCTTTTCGGCGGAGCTGGTGCGCCAACATTGACTGGCTTGAGCAAGAGATTCCTGCCCGCAAGCGTCCATTGCACCTTGACCGGCATGCGCGTCATCGGCGACGAATGTTTCCTGACTTATCGCATTAAGCCAAAGTCGAAATTGTAGGCCGGCGATTCTTCTGCTGCGCGGGGTCTCTGTCAGCCCGCGGAAAGCTTTCCGTCCAAGACAACGACTGCTAAACTAGCAAGCAATGGACTTGCGCGGGATCGTTTCGTTCAACGCAATCTTTGCTTTGCTCCCGATTTTGGCTTTCGCGCAAGCGAGCGTTGAAGGGCGGGTAGAACTGGCGAAATCGCATTCCGCGCCGGTCATGGAGAAACGCTACAAGATCGTCAGCATCGGGGGCGTCCTGGCGACGCAACCACCGCTGGCGGTTGTGTACCTCGATGGTTCTTTTCCGAAACCAAAGTCGCCTTCAATGAAACAGATCGTGCAAAAGGATTTGGCGTTCCTTCCATCGCTTCTGCCGGTCCAGGTCGGTACCAGGGTGGAATTCCCGAGTCTCGATGATGTCTACCACAATATTTTTTCGTACTCTCCCGCAAAACGGTTCGACCTCGGGCGCTATCGTCCGGAGGAACGGCCGATCCCATCGGAGGTTTTTGATGTGCCGGGGCTGGTGGTACTTCGCTGCGATATTCATGAGCACATGCGCGGGCTTCTTCTCGTGCTCGACACTCCATATTTTATCAGGACGGACGAGGAGGGGCGATTTCGATTGAGCGGACTTCCCTCAGGCCACTACACGCTCAAAGCGTGGATCGACAGCAAGACGACGCGGGAAAAGCCTGTGGACCTGAAAAGGGGCGCGACACTGCACGTCGATTTCCCGTGAATTCTCCGATCAAGGCAAACCCAGCACGATGAGTTTCCGGACGAAATTGCTGGCCGCGATGATGCTGGTGGTTTCCGCCCTGACGAGTCTGGGACTTTATCTCTCGCAACGCACCGTCGCGGCCGGCGCAGAGCGCGATTCGCAGCAGAATTTTCAAGCCGAACTTTCTTGGCTGCACAAAATCCAGGAGTTACGCCATGCGGAACTCGCGGAACGTTGCCGCGCGCTGGTAGCGAAGCCGCGAATTCATGCCGCGCTGGAAGACAACGCTCTCGATTTATTATATCCGAGCGCGAAGGATGAATTGCGCGATTTGATGAAGGGCAATGAGCCATCGCCGGAGCAAGAAGCGGGGACGCTTAATGCAAAATTCTATCGTTTTCTCGATGGCACCGGTGCCGTTCTATCGCCCCTAAATCCGAAAGATGTCGGGAATCTGAGCGGGTCCGCCGAAGGGCAATTGACATTCAAAAAGTTACCTGAGATGCAACAAATTGGTTACCTCTCGGAAAGTGGCGATGTCGGGGGTGAAACTGTGGACGAAGTGTTGGTAGTACCGATTTTTTCCACTGAGACCGGCGATGTTATTTCTGCACTCGTCGTCGGATTCCGACCTTTCGAGCTTGCCCGCCAGCGCGTAGGTGCGGGGATAAAAAGCGGCATCTGGTTGAATGGACGACTGTACCTGCCAGCGTTGTCGAAATCTGCGCAGGCAGATCTCGGCGGCGAAATAACGAACGTAGTCACGAAATCGGATCGAACGCAAAGCAACTTTGCTGTGAGCGTGAATGGTGCGCCGTATCTTTTGTTTTATGGGCGACTGAATCCCGATTCGCTCTTTCCGCCCGCCTACGAAATTTGCATTTATCCGCTCGCTGATTTGATGGCTCGGCTCCATCGGCTCCGCTGGCAAATTGGTGGCGCGGGTGCGCTTCTTCTGCTTGGCGGTTTTGTCGCCAGCAATTTCATTGCCGCCCGCCTCTCGGCGCCGGTTGAGAAACTGGCGGAGGACTCCGAGACGAATCGCGCGCAACGAAAACGCGCCGAGGCAGCGCTTGCCTCAACTAGCGAGGAGTTAGAAAGATCGGCACGTTATTCTGCCGACGCCTCGCACCAGCTGAAGACTCCGGTGACCATTCTTCGTGCCGGTCTCGAAGCATTGCTGACGCGCGAAGATTTCAATCCCGAGGTTTATCACGAACTTTCTGTGCTGCTCCACCAGACTCACCGATTGACCGGCGTGATCGATGACCTGCTGCTCCTGTCGCGCATCGACGCCGGGCACCTCCAGATCGAATCTGAGCCCATAAATCTCAGCCAGATCGTCGAGGAGTGGCTCGACGATCTTGGCGCGCTTCCCGATTCACTCGATGTCAAAATCGAGAAGAAATTTCCGGCCGAATTATATGTTGCTGGCGAAAAACGATACATCTCGCTCATTGTGCAAAATCTTTTGGAGAATTCGCGCAAGTACAATCGACCCGGAGGTCGGATTCGCGTCGCTGGACATAAGAACACGGACAAGATTGTGTTAAACATCGGCAACACGGGTTGCCCAATCACAGGCGATGAGCAGGAACGCATTTTCGAGCGCTTCCATCGCAGCTCCTCTGGCACGGCTGTTTCCGGTAACGGCCTTGGTTTAAATTTGGCGCGCGAGCTCGCCCGATTACATGGTGGCGATCTGAGACTGGTCGGTTCAGACGACGATTGGACGGAATTCGAGGTGTGCTTTCGGGTTGCGCAGCAACCGCCGAGTCGGGCTGCGGAAATTGTATGAAACTGTGGCCGACCTTCAGTTTTTGTCTTCTTGTTTGTACAGTGCGCGCGGTCGAAGTCGATGATTTACTCGACCGGCTCGATACGGCGCTCACGGTCGCGGCCTTTCAAGACAATCTTCGTGCGCGATTGAGCGGCACGATTGACCTTGAAGCTTATCACTTTCAACAGCCGGCGCTTGGTCTCATCGACTCGAACATCGACAATCTCTTCAATCCGCGCCTCACGCTATTTCTTGATGCGCAAATCGGGTCGCAAGTTTATTTCTTCGCGCAGGCGCGAGTCGATCGCGGCTTCGATCCCAGCGACCACGGCGCCCAGGTCCGGCTTGATGAATATGCAGTACGCGTAACGCCGTGGGACGACGGGCGTTTCAATCTGCAAGTCGGTAAGTTCGCTACGGTGGTCGGCAATTGGGTTCCACGGCATTTGTCGTGGGAAAATCCCTTCATTAACGCACCCCTGATTTATGAAAATGTGACCCCTATCAGCGACACATTCGCGCCGACCTCGTCGTACAACTTCGTTCATGGGTTTGTCTACACTCCGGTGATTTGGAATCCGGTGATTTGGGGGCCGAGTTACGCGAGTGGCATTTCTGTTTCAGGCCGGCTCGGGCAATTTGACTACGCCGCGGAGCTGAAAAATTCTTCGCTCTCTTCACGTCCAGAGTCATGGAGTGTCACCGAAGTCGGCTTTGGCAATCCGGATTTCAGCGCACGCATCGGATTTCGGCCTAATCAAATGTGGAATTTCGGCTTCTCCGCGAGCGACGGCGCGTATTTTCGATCCGAAGCTCAACCGACGCTGCCACGCGGCCGCGATATCGATGATTACCGGGAGTTCCTGCTTGGTCAGGACGCGAGTTTCGCGTGGCACCATCTGCAATTGTGGGCAGAATTTTATGAGGCGCGTTTTCAGGTGCCACGTGTCGGCGATGCGGACACATTCGCGTACTATTTCGAAGCGAAATATAAGTTTACGCCCCAGCTTTTCGGCGCGTTCCGCTGGAATCAGCAACTCTTCGGGACCGTCAGCGATGGCGAAGGAGGCAATATTCGCTGGGGCCAGAATGTGGGCCGCGTCGACATCGCAGCTGGCTACCGTTTCACGTCACACACTCAGTTAAAATTGCAATATAGCTTTCAGAAGGACACTTCCGGCCCAGGCAACGACAATCATCTGATTGCGGCGCAATTCACGGTGCGTTTCTAAACAGGCAATTCTAATCGTGCATATTCTCGTAGTGGAAGATGAAGTCCGGTTGGCGCGACAGATCGCGTCCGCTCTGACAGAGGCTGGTCATGATCCAATCGCGGTTCACGATGGCGAAGCGACCTTGCACGCGGCGCTGGAGACTCCTTTCGATTTGATCGTGCTCGATCTCGGCCTGCCCCGGATAGACGGGTTTGAAGTATTACGCCGGCTGCGCGCACAACATGTGACCAGCCGTGTTCTCATCCTCACCGCGCGTGGTCAAGTCGCGGATCGTGTGACTGGATTGCAACTCGGCGCGGACGATTATCTGCCAAAGCCATTTGCCATGCAGGAACTGGTTGCGCGCGTGCGTGCGCTCGGCCGCCGTTATCCGGAGGAACCCGCCGTCCTCTTGCGCGTCGGCGATCTCACGCTCGAGCTGGTAGATCACAGGGTCTGCCGCGGCGCGCGCCAAATCGAGTTGTCTGTGCGCGAGCTAATGCTGCTGAAGGTGCTGATGCGGGAACCGGGCCGCGTCTTTACCCGCACCGAATTGTGCGAGCGCGTTTGGGAGCATGCGCACGAATACGACACGAAACTGGTGGAAGTCTTCATCGGACGTTTGCGAAAAAAAATTGGCGATCCTCCGCTGATTCACACCATACGTCACGTTGGCTACACGATTCGCGAACCATAATAAACTCCGCTCGTCCCTTCGAAAACTGGCAGATCGGAGACAGAAGGCTTAGCGGCGCAGAGGATTGCGCATTGATCACGCGCTTCGACGGTCCGTAAAGGTAACAATCGCGTTACTTTTCCGGTGTTGCCTCCGGCAACGGATCGTAGCAGTTCTACGGCTGAGATCCAAATACCTTCACGGTCAAGACCGAAAGAAAAACCCCAAATAAAACCTCTCAACTCAGCGTTCTCTGCATACCTAAATAATTAATATGATGAAAACCTCTTTACTTCGCATGGCCGCAGTGGCGGTGATCATGGCTCCGCTTCTGATTTTCTGTCCGACCGTGACAAGCGCCGCCACGGTAACGGTAATGGTTGGCAACGGCGGATTCTTTTTCTCGCCTTCATCAGTCGCGATCCACCCGGGTGATACCGTGCAGTGGAGCTTTAGCTCGAGCGGCCACACCTCCACTTCGGGTAATCCAGGCTCACCGAACGGGCTCTGGGACTCTGGATTTCTTAACCCGGGACAGACTTTCTCACACACGTTTAACACTGCGGGATCGTTTCCGTATTATTGCACCGCGCATGGGCAATGCTGCGGAATGGTAGGCACGGTCACGGTGTCAAATCCAACGCCGACACCCACACCAACACCTACTCCTACTCCGGCGCTGGCTACGCTTGGAAACATTTCGACTCGACTACAAGTAGGTACCAGTGACCGGGTGATGATCGCCGGCTTCATTGTTCACGGAAGCTCTCCGAAGACGGTGCTCATACGAGCGCTAGGTCCATCGCTTACCCAGTTTGGCGTGCCTGACGTCCTGGCGAATCCGCAATTGGAGTTGCACAACGTCACTAGCCTCATTGGCCTGAATGATAACTGGCAGACAACGCAAATCGGCGGCGTTATTACCTCAAACCAGGTAACGGAGATTCGAAACAGCGGACTGGCTCCAAGCAATCCGCTCGAGTCCGCTCTTATTGCCGCACTGCCGCCGGGGAACTACACCGCGATTGTGCGCGGTGTTAATAACACCACGGGCAACGCCTTGGTGGAAGCTTACGATTTAAGTCCAACCAGCAGCTCCCTCCTCGCCAACCTCAGCACGCGAGGTTTCGTGCAAACAGCAGACAACGTCATGATCGGTGGATTTATCGTTGTCACTCAACCCACGAGAGTAATTATTCGAGCGATCGGTCCGTCGCTTACCCAGTTCGGCGTGCCTGACGCCCTGGCGAATCCGACGCTGGAGTTGCACGATCACACCCAGGCGCTCATCGGAAGAAATGACAACTGGCAGCGGACAGAGATTGGCGGAATCATTACGAGCGACCAGGTGATGGAGATTCAGAACAGCCACCTCGCGCCCACTAATCCAGCGGAATCGGCCATCATCGCCACGCTGCAGCCGGGGAACTACACCGCGATTGTCCGCGGGGTCAATAACACCACGGGCAATGCCCTCGTGGAAATTGACGACTTGCAGTAAGCATAGCCGTTCTATAACAGTGGAGCCCACAAAACGAAGCCATGTACCACTGCATCGAAGCGCTCCGCCTGGCTACGTAGAGATTGACTCCGACCCATACCACACGTCAGAATTCCTTGCCGAGCGTAGTATGAATACCCGACTAACTCCTTGCCTGAAGCTGCTGGGAATTCTCGCAGCCTTGGTTGGCCCGGCGCTCGCTGCTTTGAGCGACGAACAAGCGGGCTCAAAAGAGAAGTGGACCGCTCCTGCAGCAGAGGCGCGAAAGAAAAATCCCGTTGCTGTCAATGAATTTTCACTAGCGGCCGGACAAAAAATCTATCTGAAACGTTGCCTGGCATGTCACGGAAAGACAGGAAACGGCGATGGACCGGACGCGGTTGATCTGGGCATTCATCCAGCCAAACTTTCCGATCCAGGGGTGCGGGAAGAAACAGACGGCGAGCTCTTCTGGAAAATCACCGTTGGCAAGAAACCGATGCCAAATTATGGCACCCGGCTATCGCCCACCGACCGCTGGAACGTGATCAACTACCTTCGAACGCTCGCTAAGAGGTAACCAAAAATGAAGAAGATCCGACATTATTATTTGGCGGCGGTCATTCAAAGCGCCCTGCTCATGGCGGATCCGGGCGCTCGCGCCCAGGACGCGACAACAGATGGATACGTCACCAGAAAAGAATACGAGGAGCTTAAAGCCCAGATGCTGGCAATGAAGAAAGAGCTGGACGCTATTAAGAAGGAAAAAGGAGCGGTTCCAAAGCAAGAGAGCGCCGAAGGTCAAGCCGTCGCGGACATGCACAAGCAGGTTGCCCCGGAGGTCGCACCGCCAGTCGTCGAACCGGAAGGCCCAATGCTTGGGACGACCAAATTCTACATTGCCGGTTGGGCTGAAGGCATGTTTGAGGCGCGTAACGGCAGCGTGTCCACCTTTTCAGCCTCCTTCAACCCGATCTTCCTCTGGGAATTGACCCCGAAACTTTTATTCGAGAGCCGGCTTGAGATCGAGCCCAGTGGCGGCGGCACCAATGTGAATCTTGTGTATGCCCAGCTGTCGTATCTTCTCAACGATTACATAACCCTGGGTGTCGGAGAATTCTTCAGTCCGAGTAATGTTTTCGTCGAACGCTTCGAGCCCCAATGGATCAACAAACTGCCCGATCGCCCGCTTGCTGTTTACCATGGCATCCTGCCAAATATATCGGTCGGCGCCGAAGTGCGCGGCGGATTTCCGATTGGTCCGACCCGCGCAAACTACGCCTTCTACATTTCCAACGGGCCTAGTCTTAATACCTTCGATCCTCACGCCGCAGGCACGCTAGATTTCAACAGCTACACCGATAACAACGACAACAAGGCTGTTGGCGGCAGAGTTGGTTTTCTCCCCGTCCCGGGAGTCGAAGTCGGTTACGGCTTTGAAACAGCGGAGCCGGGCTTCCAAGGAACCACCTTTGCTCACGTTCACTCGTTAGTTCAATCCGTCGATCTGGATATTACTCGCGATTCCGACCTGCTGAAAGGGCGCATCAATCTGTATGCGCAGTACGCCTGGAGTAAAGTCGATCACACCGTCTACGACCCCAATGGCTCACTGGGATTCGGCCCGCTTGCATTCACAAGCAAACGCGATGGCGGTTACGCGCTGGTCGCGTATCGCCCCACCAAAGTGGATGTAGATTTTGTCAGGAATCTCGAAATGATCTTTCGCTGGGATCATCTCAGTCGTGATCCGAGCGGGCTCGGCGATCCGGAGGAGGACCGCTGGACTCTTGGGCTCGATTATTGGCTTAGCCCGAGCACTGTAGTGAAAGCTGCGTATGAGTGGGATAATCCGCGGGGCGAGCGCAATAAAAACGCCCTACTTCTTCAAGCAGCCATGGGTTTCTGAGCGAAGGAACTGCATGATCGCAACGTTGAATTTCATCCGAGTCCCTTTGATCGGGCTGGTCCTATTCGTGCTGGCAGGTCTCGCCTGGAACGCCTCTGCCGATTCGCGGGAAAATGGCCAAAAACAAGACGCCTCGTCCTCAGATTCTTATAGGGGGCTAAGCGGTCAAGAGCTTTGGTCTAATAATTGCCTGCGCTGCCACAACATTCGACCGCCGACAATGTATAGTAATGCACAATGGGATGTGATCGTTCATCACATGCGTGTCCGTGCTAACATTACCGGACAAGAACAGCGCGCCATCGTCGAGTTTCTAAAGTCTTCGAAGTGAAAGCGCGTAATTCGCGGCGAAGAAGATTACGGTAGAAGGCATCTACATCATCGCGTCTCGAGCATGATCGAGCATGTCAGCAAACCTGAGTACGTCCGCGTCTTGCTGAATCCATTGCCGGTCTACGGACTGGCAGTGGGTGTGCTCGGCTCTCGGAGTAGGAGCTTACATCGCTTACGCAGGAGGACATATCCGGCATCGTGAGTTCCGCTTTGAGCCCGCGCCTGAATCGCAAAGAAGGGATGTCGAGTAAAGTCGTAGAGGCGATGTTCTAAATCACGCGTTTGAATCTGTATGAAAATGGAACCGTGCGCCACGTCGGCTACATGATTCGCGAATCAAACGCCCCCTTCCGGCGAGCCGCAAAAGTAACAATCGTGTTACCCTTCAGATAAGGCGAGTTGCGTGGAACCCTTCGATTGTGGGGTATGAAAACAAATAATATACCCACAGCATTGTTCAATACTTCGGCATCGAACACTCCAAACGGCACCATTTCGCCTGAAGAGATCGATCCTGGCCCACCGCATCTTCCCCGGCGATCCTTTTTGCGCCGTCTGGGGCTTGGCGCGGCTCTACTCGCACCTGGCACTGGGTTGATCGGCTCGGCTTCAGAAGCGTTTGGCGATCACGAGCACGATCACGGTCACGGTGGGATCACAGAAGGCGATGCGGCCCTGCTCCGGTTCGCAGCGGCGGCGGAAATACTCGAGGCCGATTTTTGGATCCAATACAACGAACTCGGCGGCGTCCAAGACCCCGAAGTTCCAGGCGGAAGTGGCAACCCAGCCTACACCGCCGCCATCGCGGTGCTGGACGCAGACATGGCTCAGTACATCCACGACAACACTGATGATGAGATCACTCACCACCAGTTCCTCAATGCGTACCTGGTCTCGAAGGGAGCGGCTCCTGTGAATCTCGATCCATTTCGCACTCTGATGGGCAGCACCGCGACGGGAGTCAACCAAAACTTGATCGGGAGACGGCTCACTAACCTGACGCAGCTCACGGTGGACACCAGTTGGTGGACCCGCTAC
>DATMPQ010000128.1:0-4088 GCA_035567015.1 Chthoniobacterales bacterium
GTTATCCACAAAAGCGGAGCGTGATTTGGAGGCGGGGGCGGGAATCGAACCCGCGAATAGCGGTTTTGCAGACCGCGACCTTACCACTTGGCTACCCCGCCGCTGCGAGCAGGGAGCGTAACGGCTGAGTCTCCAGTGTCAACGTGGCGGCCGACCGATGACCGATGACCGTGAATCGTGATTCGATGTAACGATTTAACGATTTAACGAATCTCGAACCATGTTTACCGTGATGGCGTGACAAAGTCATCGCAACTTTTCTCGCGAGCGCGCGAGCGCATTCCCGGAGGCGTGAATTCTCCGGTGCGCGCGTTTCGCGGTGTCGGCCGCGACCCCTTTTTTATTGATCGCGCAGCGGGCTCGAAGATTTGGGATGTGGATGGAAATGAATACACCGACTACGTCGGCAGCTGGGGGCCGGCGATTCTCGGTCATGCGCCAAGGGTCGTTGTCGATGCCGTGCGTGAGGCCGCCACCCGCGGCGTGAGTTTTGGAATTCCCAACCCGTTCGAAGCGGAAATGGCGGAATTGATCTGCAACTGGATTCCTTCCATCGAGAAAGTGCGGATGGTCAACAGCGGCACCGAAGCCACCATGTCGTGCATTCGATTGGCCCGCGGTTTTACGGGCCGCGACAAAATCATCAAGTTCGATGGTTGTTACCACGGACATGTCGATGCCCTGCTGGTGAAATCGGGTAGTGGCGCGCTCACTCATGGGCGGCCAGACAGCGCCGGCGTTCCGCAAGCGTTTGTCGATCTAACGATCTCGCTGCCGTTTAACGATGTCGATCTTGTGCGGCAGGCATTTCAAAAAAATGAAATCGCTGCCGTCATTCTCGAACCGATTCCCGCAAACGCCGGGCTTTATTTTCCGCGTGAAGATTTTTTGTCGATCTTGCGCGAAGAATGTACAAAACATGGCGCACTTCTGATTTTCGATGAGGTAATGACCGGGT
Organism: Chthoniobacterales bacterium; assembly: GCA_035567015.1. Taxonomy (GTDB): domain Bacteria; phylum Verrucomicrobiota; class Verrucomicrobiia; order Chthoniobacterales; family UBA10450; genus AV133. The sequence continues at coordinate 959 of DATMPQ010000128.1, forward strand.
TTCGTGTCGCGCGTGGCGGAGCGCAGCAAATCCACGGGATCGCGCCGGACTTGACCGCGCTTGGAAAAGTAATTGGTGGCGGCTTGCCCGTCGGCGCCTTCGGCGGGCGCGCCGAAATCATGGATCAGGTTTCACCCGACGGGCCGGTTTATCAGGCGGGAACATTGTCCGGAAATCCGCTGGCCATGACGGCAGGTCTCGCGCAGTTGCGCGAACTGGAGCGGATCGACGCATGGAAGCTGTTAGAGAAACTCGGCGCCCAATTTGAGAACGCCGTGTGCGAGGCGCTAAGGAAATCGGAAGTGCGCGCTACATTCCATCGGATCGGCTCGATGTTCTGTTTGTTTTTCGCGTCAGGACCAATTGTCGATCTTGCCAGCGCTCAGCGGAGCGATTTGAAAATGTTCGCGAAGTATTTTCAGGGCTGCTTGAAGCGCGGCGTTTATTTCGCGCCGTCGCAATTCGAGACCGGATTTATTTCCACGGCGCATTCGTCGGATGACATCGAACGCACAGGCGCAATTGTGCGAGAAGCGCTCGCCGAGCTGTGACGCCAGCAGGTAGGGGCGATTGAGCTCAATCGCCTCGACAGAGGACACTGTCACGCGCAGACCCAAGGTTCTACAGTTGCTGGACGCGGCAATGCGTCGTCCCTACCTTTGCACCCCGTGAGCACGACCGTACTGCCCAGGATTCGCGGGGTCGCGAAATTCTTTTTCGAAGGCGAGGGGAAGTTTTTTGTCAAAGGCGTGACCTACGGGCCGTTTAAGCCGGACGCGGAGGGAAATCATCTCGGGCGCGCGGAACAAGTAGATGTTGATCTCGCGCTCATGCGTCAGGTCGGCTTGAACGTTGTGCGGATTTATCATGCTCCACCGCGCTGGTTTCTCGATCGGTGCGCCGCTGCGGGAATGAGGGTGCTGATTACATTGCCGTGGGCGAAGCACATCGAATTCTTGCGTGAGAGATCCGCGCGCAATGCAATCGCCAAGACAGTGCAGGCGGCCGTGAAAGCCAATACGGGTCATCCGGCGATTTTCGGTTATCTCGTCGGAAATGAGATCGCGAGCACAATGGTGCGCTGGCTCGGAGTGCGCCGCGTCACCGATTTTGTGGAGAAATTGATTCAGCTCGGACGAGCGATCGATCCGGATGTGCTCTTTTCCTACGCCACGTATCCGCCAACCGAATATCTCCTGCCGCAGAATGTCGATTTTTTCTGCTTCAACGTTTACCTGCACAACCAGCGCGACTTTGAGAAATACCTGCTGCGATTGCAAAATCTGACTGAAGAACGGCCGCTGATTCTGGGCGAATTCGGCATGGACACGATCCGGCATTCGCAAGAGGAGCAGGCTGAGATGCTCAGCTGGCATGTCGATAGCGTGGTGAAATGTGGCCTGGCCGGAACGATTTTTTTTACCTGGACGGACGAATGGTTCACTGGCGAGCAGGAAATCACCGATTGGGCATTTGGGATCGTCACGCGCGAACGCGAACCGAAAAAGGCGTTCTCTGCGCTTCGTGAAAAACTTGGTGAAGACAATTCCGCGCTGCCGCATCGTCATCTGCCTCGAGCGCCGTTTGTCTCTGTCATTGTTTGTTCTTATAACGGCGGACAAACGCTTGCTGCCTGTCTGGACTCGCTAAGCAAACTGAACTATCCCGATTACGAAGTGATCCTGGTCGATGATGGATCGACCGACGACACCGCTTACATCGCGGCGCAGTTCCCGCGCGTCCGTTACATCCATCAAAGTAATTGCGGCTTGAGTCACGCCCGCAACACCGGCGCGGTCGCGGCCAAAGGCGAAGTCTTCGCCTACACGGACAGCGACTGCATGGCAGACGTCGATTGGCTTTACTACTTGATCCGCACGCTCGTGAGCGACGAATACGCCGGAGTGGGCGGCCCCAACGTCACTCCGCCGGCGCAAAATTGGGTCCAGGCTTGCGTCGCCGCGGCGCCAGGCGGGCCGAGTCATGTTTTACTCACGGACACAATCGCGGAGCACATTCCCGGCTGTAACATGGCCTTCTACCGGTGGGCCTTTGAGAACATCGGCGGGTTCGATGCCGAATATCGTAAGGCCGGTGACGATGTCGATTTTTGCTGGCGGCTTCAACAGGCCGGTTGCGTCATCGCTTTCAGCCCAACCGCCATCGTATGGCATCATCGCCGCTTTACCTTGCGCGCTTTCTTAAAACAACAGGACGGCTACGGAGAAGCGGAATCGTTGCTGCGCTTCAAACATTTGATTTTCTTCGGCCCAACCGGGACGGCGAAATGGCGCGGCCAGATTTATGGAACACCGCGGTTCAGTTGGTTCATCGATCGGCCGGTGATTTATCATGGAATTTTCGGGGACGGTTTTTTCCAATCGATCTATCCGACGCCGCGATCGGACGTGGCCGTTTATCTGGGCAGTGTCGAATGGTTCGCGTTTACGATTTTTCTTTTTGGTCTTGGGATTTTTTTGCCGGTCCTTCGCGTTGTCCCTTATCTGATGTTTGGCGGAACGCTCTGCGTCGCTCTCTCTTACATGGTGCGGGCGCGCATCGAACCGAAATTCGACACCGTCCACGCTCGCCTGCTCGTCCTGTTTCTGGCCTTCGCTCAACCGCTCGTGCGGGGATTTTCTCGTTATTTCACCTGGCTGCACTTTAAGCGCACACCGCGCAATGTGATTCGGACGCACGAACATTTGCCGGCCGGCGCGAATCTCGCTGGTAGCTTGAGCCGCCGAATTTTTTGGAGCGAAGAGGGAAGAGACCGTCATCATTTGCTTGGCGCCATGTTCCAGTTGCTCGAGGAAGAAGGCTGGCGCTATTCCACCGATACCGGTTGGAATGAGTGGGACATTCAGATTTACGGAAATTTCTGGTGGAGCATCGCGCTGCAAACCGTGACCGAGTATCACGGCGGTGCAAAATGCCTCACGCGCGTCCGGCTCCGCACGCGATTCGTCACCACGACGGTCATCTTCAATCTCATTGTGCTGAGCCTTTTGATTTATCGGCAGCTCAACACTTCCCATGTCGATCTTTGGTTCATCGTCCCGTATTTGCTTTTCGTGGTTTTTCTTGCGACCAGGGCGCGCGCATTGAAACGCCGGGTTGCGGAACTTGT
>DATMPQ010000129.1:0-4770 GCA_035567015.1 Chthoniobacterales bacterium
CAATCCCTCGGCACATTGCACCATCTGTGTGATTAAGCGCAAAATGCCGCCATTACCGCAACCAAAGTCCAGGACAACATCTGTCCCTTTCAGGTAGGGACGAAAATAGGCAAAGTCAATCGCATACCCTGGATTCAATGGGTCGCTTTGCCTTTGAGTTGCGTACTGTTCTCCTCGCGCGCCGGCGTAGTGTTCGCTAGTCTTCACTTCGATTCGCTCACGATGCGGGGCAGTTCGCTTTTATCGTAGATCGGCTTGCGATTCAAACGCAACCACGCGCGATAGACGCGCGACGGAACGGGACGACGGTCCTTTACGAGGTTGCGCCAGCCAGCCATGGCCATCACCCACCAAATCGGTTCGCGTATTGCCCAATCGAAGCCTTGCGACACCGCAAAGATCAGTTGTCGACAAACGCGGTAAGCGACCATGAAAGGCAGCCATGGCCATGGGCACCGCAGGCAAACGCTCCAGAGTTCATTGCGCGCGTGCAGATGGTGTCGTGGCAAGGGTTGACGGCGCGATTCCGTAAGATAATGCCGAACGCGGAGTGTGGGCTCGAACCAGACGCCGAAACCCAGCGAGTAACACTGCAATGCGTAGTCAGGTTCTTCGTACATGTGCTCGAAAAACAAAGGAAATCTGGCGGCCCTACCGTAGAGCGAGCGCCTCATCGCGGCCGCGCAATTTGGATAGGCGGATACATACTGCCCGCGCGATAGATCCACTGCAGGTCCAGCGGGCGCAGCATCCTCTCCGCGTAACTCCGTGAACGTAATTACACCAGCTTCAACGTGAGACTTAAAAGCCTCTCCCAGAAGCGACAGAAAATCTCGGTCAACCGGATAACTGTCGTCATCGAGGCTCAGGACGATATCGCTTTGAGCGAGCCGCAACAAACGGTCGCGCGAGAATACCGAACCATGGGCAGGTTCGTTTTCGACCAGCGTGCAACCCGGAAATTCATTCCGCACCATTTTCACTGTCTCATCTGTGCATCCGTCGGCGCATATCAAAATTTCGCCTGCTCGCGGATCGAGCTCGAATAATTTCGTAAGTGTCCGCCGCAATTCGACGCAACGGTTGAATGTCGTAATCATGACAGAGATTTTCATGCACGTGCGGGCTCATGTTCTTTCGCTGCGAACGACTTTAACGCAGCAATCAGGCGCTCACCGTAACGTTCCCATGTAAACTCTTGCGCCCGTTCGCGTGCCGCGTGTGCCATCCGGTCGCGTCTTTGTCGATCTTCGACAATCTCGGTGATCGCGTTCGCCAATGTTTCGGGATCACGCGATGATACGATCCGGCCTTCGATGCCGTCACGCACAATGGAGCCTGCCTCCGGCGTCGTCACGATCGGTACACCAGCCGCCAGCGCCTCGTAAATCACGCCGGCCGATCCTTCTGCCAGCGATGGAAGCACGACAATGTCAGCGCCAGCAAATTCCTCGGCAATTTTCTCATGCGACGTTCGGCCGAGGAAATTCAGATGACGACACGCTTTTTGCGATCTCACGCTCGCAGGTGCATTGCCCGCGATTCGAAATTCGCCGCGAAAATTCCGTGCGAATAATTTGTCGGCCGCGAAACCAAGGTAGTGAATGCCTTTGCGCAACTCTGCTGTTCCAGCAAAAAGGATGCGCGCGCGCACGGGGCGATTGCAAACCGTAAACCATCGATCATGGACACCATACGGAACCAGGGCCGTCTGTTCGCGGCGAAATCCAAAGTTCGCAATCGCGTCTTCGCGCACGGCTTCCGACGGACAGAGAACGTAATCGGTGCAGTGGAAGAGTGGACGCTTGCCGAGCACTTGTTGAGTAATCGTATCGTAGTCGGGCAGGTCAGGTTCCCAACCCGCAAATTGGCGACGCTCGTTCGAGAGAATGCGATCCGTGCTGAGAAGAATGTAGAGCTCGGAGACGATTTGCAGGCCTGCTCGTTTGGCCGCGAAAATGAGCGTGGGGAATTCGTCGAGAAAAGAATGTAACCATGTCGCATTGCCGAAGCCCTCGGCCGCCATTTTTTCCCCAAGGCGGCACTGCCATTGGAGGTTGGCGCGATACAACTGCGCGGCGTCGGCGCCTGCGATTAGCGTCCGCAGAAAATACGAAATGTTCGGTTGCCAGAGAGTTCGCGTTTTGCTAACGAGTTCGGCAGGCAGGTGCCGCGAGCGAAGACGCTGGATTGCTTGCGGATTTCCAATCAGTCCTCCTGTAGCGCAGACTAACTTGCCCAGACCGACGTTAGCGCAGACATCTGTATAGAAACGTTCGAGTAGTCCGGCGCGCTGCAGAACCACTGGAACCGCGTAGCCTCGCCGTGCTCCAGTATGGGCGACGATGAATCTCATTGGCCCCGAAGTTGACTCATCTTCTCGATCCACCGCGCACAAAATCGGAAATAAATTCTTTGGCTGGCTACCAGCCGCAGCCGCACCCGATTCAGGAAAAGAACATCTCCATGCGTGCGAAAAGCCAGGTTGGAGCAATCGAAACCCATCGATTGCAAGCGCGCGCGTGCATTCTCGAATAATCCGCGACCGCGAAACGCCGGCTTGAAATCGTGAAACTCTACAGTGATTTGATTTATGCGCTGGAGAATTTGATCGGGCGTTGAAACAATTAGATCGAACTCCGCGCCCTCAATATCGAGTTTCAAGATATCGATCTTAGCGATATCAAGGCGCTGCATTAACGTTGCCAGCGAAATGGTTTCAACTTCAACGCCAATGCTGGTCGAACCGGCATCAAACAATCCGGTTGCTTCCGGATTTTCCGAGACATGAAGCATTCCGCGACCATCATGCGCATCTAACGCCGCTGGCGTGATCGATTCAGCGCCAGCAACGATCAGCTTTTCAACGAGCTTTGGATTCGCTTCGACGAGATGGCACTGGCAACCGAAGCGTCGAATGATTTCGGCACTGAATTCCCCGCGGTGAGCACCCGCATCGACTACCACTGAATCCTTGTTCAATGGTGCTGGCCAGATGTGATGACCACGCACAGACGCAAGTCTCATCGTGCTGGAAGAAATCGCGCGAATGCTGCGGAAACCTTGTTTCGAACGCTGGCGCGCTCGTTTTGAGTCATTACGAGACGAAAGAGAGCCAGAACAAAGATAATGCCAACGGCCGTCGCAGCGGCACTCAACTTCATCAGATCCGACGCTTCATTAAAAGCCATCGCCGTAACTCCAGCCAACACCAAGGCTGCGCTTGACCAGATCAGCGCGGGAATTACAACATCCTTCAAATACTCTGCGAGCGGAATGCGCAACCGATTAATGCCGCGCCACACCATATACCAATGATTCGTCGAGAGCAGCGCAATCATTGTCGCCAGCGCTAGTCCCAGCAGACCGTGTGATTTGATCAGAAATGTAGCAAGCACGATCTTGAGAATTCCGGCCGCGATTGAGGACAATCCAAAAGCTTCATCGTTCGTCGCGCGTGAACTCGTAGAAATAATGTAGCTCTGTGCTTCCAGTGTTTCGGAAATCAGGAAAACCGCTAGAATGTGGTAGCCCGCGAAGTTTCCGTGACCCAGCCAGAGATCGAATAAGCTCTTACCGGCCGTGATGACAACCGCGCAGGTGCAAAGCATTACCAGAAGGCCAAGCCGGCAATTGCGTTCGATCAGCCGGCGTACCTGAGCCATGTCACCTGCCTGCCAGTAGTGACTAATGAACACAGTGGATGCAAGCGCTACCGTCACGGCCAGAATTGTAATGTTGTGAACGAACACGTAAGCAGCTCGAAAAGAAGGAATGCCTTCGGCGCCTTTAGTGGCTGCGATAAAAAATTGGTCGGTATTGAAGACCAGCACTGTTCCGACCGCCGTAAGCCATGCGCGAAAAGCCAGGCTGGGGAGGCCGCGTAAGACCTCGCGGTTCCATCGTCCGCGCAGCGAGAAAAGCTCCGGGCGCCGGACGCGCGCAAGCCAGCGCGTGAGCCAGCGCTGAACGAGCGCGCCAGCGGTCGCGGCCGCGGCCAGCGCGACAAGCCCCCCGCTGCAAAGCAGGACGATAATCTGCGCAGTGAGCGTGAGTGTGGTGATGAAACTCGCGATTAACGCGTCCCAGCCCACATAACCGACGCCTTGTAGCAAACACGTCCACACCGTCGCCCACACCGCGCACGCCTGGCTCGCACAAAGGATTGTCCATGCGATCCATACAGTTGTGTGACTGAGATCGTGCAGTTGAAGATCACGGAGATAAAAAAAGCCTGCCAGCCAGGAGACGATAAAAACTCCAATAGACATGACGTGATAAATCCGGCGTCCCGATTCTGTGAGATCGGCGATTTCCCGCAGCGTTTCGGGGGTCAATGGCGCATCGGGATTGCCACCGCTTTTTCCTTTCGCGAGCGCGATCCGGCGCGTGAGGGTGACGCTGAGACCAAGATCGAGAATCCCCATCGCAGCCCAGCTCTGTCCGAGCAGTAACCAGACGCCGAGTTCCTCTCTCGGCAGGTGACGAAATAAAACGGGCAGCAGAATCAACCCGAGCAGGATTGTGATGCCGCGGCTGAACCATGACGCCGCCACGCCAAAGGCAATTCGACGCGTGACACTCATCGCATTAAGATCGACCCGGTCGCGTTAAAACGCGCCTTACCTTATTTTTCATCTCCGCTCGAGACAGCAGTCTGCGGACCTGAGCATCTACAACAAGTCCGATTTTGATCGCGGCGCGCCGCGGTGGAAGGGCTTTCATCGGACCCGGTGTCGAGATTGGTGCAGGATCAGTCGCTTCCGCAGG
>DATMPQ010000130.1:0-14869 GCA_035567015.1 Chthoniobacterales bacterium
GACGCGTCAGCAAAATAGTGAAGACGATCAACACCGCGACCGCGCCGACGTACACGAAGACTTGCACTAACCCGACGAACTCGGCGCCGAGCAGAAAGAAAAATGCAGCGAGGCCGACGAACGCCACGACCAAGCTGAACGCAGCATGCATGAGCTTTTGCAGGGTGGCGGCGGCGAGCGCGCCGGTCAGGGTGAGAATGGCGATAACGATGAAAGCAACGGTGCTCATTCTGCGAAGCGATAGGTGCGGGGCGCAAATTTCTTTCGCGTATCCAGCAAGAGCGACAATGTGATGTAAACAGCGGCGATCATGACGAGCGACCAAAGCCATCCGGCCATACCGCCGCCCGCGTAGTGCCATACGGCAGCCGCGACAATGCAAGTGAAAGCCATCGGTAACATGAATTTCCAGGCAAAGTTCATCATCTGATCGACGCGAGCGCGCGGCAGGGTTCCGCGGCTCCAGATAAACATGAAGAGCAGAACCGAGAGCTTCGCGAAAAACCAAACATAGGACGGAATGAATTCGAGGACACGGATGGGCGCATGCCAGCCGCCAAGAAACAATGTCACGGCGATGCCGCTAACGGCGAACATTCCCAAATATTCCGCCATAAAAAACGTTGCGTATTTGAACCCGGAATATTCGGTCATGTGTCCGGCGACAATTTCCGATTCGCCTTCCGGCACATCGAACGGCGTGCGATTCGATTCCACAAGTCCGGAAACAAAAAACAAAACGAAAGCGGCCGCCCCCCATGGCGTGAAGACGAACCAACGCGGCGCAAAGCCCAATGCGTAACCACTCTGCGCGGCGACGATCGCATCGGCCGAGAGCGAACCCACGATCATCACCACGGGGAGCGTCACGATAATGAGCGGTAATTCATAACTGACCATCTGCGCGATCGCGCGCATCGCGCCGAGCATCGAGAATTTGTTGTTGCTCCCCCAGCCGGCCATGAAGACGGCGAGTTCGTTCGTGGAACCGACGGCAAAGAAAAACAGAATCCCGCCGTCAATCGCGAACGGCGTCATGTTCCGGCCATAAGGAACCACGCCGACTGCCAGGATTGCTGCGGCCGCAATCAGGACCGGCGCGAGAAAGTGCACCACCTTATCCGCGCGGGCCGGGACGATGTCTTCCTTGATCAACATTTTGATGCCGTCGGCCACCGGCTGAAAAAGGCCGAATGGTCCGACGCGATTTGGTCCGTAACGGTTCTGCATGCGCCCGAGAATTTTTCGTTCCAGCACCGACATGAGTGCGAAGAGCGTCAGGAAAACCCCGAGCAGGGCGAAAATATTGATGAGGCTCGATGCGAGCTGGATCACCCAGTCAGGAGCACCCGCGAGCAGGGAAAGGAGCATCTGCTTTGCGCGGACGAGGATCTGGTCCAGAGAATCGCTCATGTGCGATGAAGGAAAGCGGTGTGCAATCCTTTAATCAAGGCAGATCACTTGGCCACGGATTAACACAGACGAATGGAATGAATGGCATGAGTGACACAGAAGGTAAAGCCGCCCAGGGTAGCGCCGAGCGACTCGGGCGAGGAGTGAGTTTCAAACCGGATAAAAAGACTGTAGTATTGGTGACCTTTAGCAGTGTAAATCAGTGTCTATCTCTGGCTGTTTAGTTGTGGCAGCAATGAGCCCAAATCCTTATTTTTTCATCGTCATTTTCGTTGGCGTAGCCGTCGCGTTTCCATTGATGCCGCTGGCACTGGCCTGGCTTTGGCGACGCTTTTTCCAGCCACCAAAGCCGGGTGCGGGAAAAAATGCGATTTACGAATGTGGCGTCGAATCACTGGGCGAAGCGCAGGTGCAGTTCAGCTCGCAGTATTATCTTTACTGCATCATTTTTTTAATCTTCGACGTCGAAGCGATTTTTTTGGTGCCGTTTGCCGTGGCTTTCACCGGTTTGCCGGTCGGAGCGTTCATTGCGATCCTGGTTTTCCTTCTGCTGCTAATTGAAGGACTTGTTTGGGCGTGGAGCAAAGGGTGTTTAAGTTGGGCGCTAGCGCGGTAGTTAAAACCGTTAAAAGCGTTACATTGTTAAAAACGGGGGATGACCGAACCGATGTGGAACGTTAAAAGGTTTAGATCGTTAGGATGGAAGAATGACTGAGCAGATTGACGAAGGCCTGCGGAGCGAGCTGCAACGACAGGGGATCTGGGTGACCTCGATGCAGGAGCTTTACAATTGGGGACGGCAAAACTCGATTTGGCCGCTCCAGTTCGGACTCGCTTGTTGCGCAATTGAGATGATCGCAACGGCCGCGTCGCGCTACGACATCGCGCGGTTCGGCGGCGAAGTTTTTCGGCCATCGCCTCGCCAGGCGGACCTGATGATCGTGGCCGGGACGGTGACCAAGAAAATGGCGCCGCAGATCGTGCGACTCTACAACCAGATGCCCGACCCGAAATACGTTATCTCCATGGGCGCGTGCGCGATCTCCGGCGGCCCGTTCAAACAAGGTTACAACGTCTTGAAAGGCATCGACCGCTATATCCCGGTCGATGTTTACATTCCTGGCTGCCCGCCCCGGCCCGAAGCGTTGCTGCACGCATTCATGGAACTACAACGCAAGATCGACAGCCAGAAACTGACCGGGACTGACAAAGCGGAGCATCTCGATCCAACCCAACCGAGCGAGTTTCCGGTGCCGGCTTTTGGCGCGCATGATTTGGAGCCGCCGGCGAATCCGGATGTGTTTCACCCGCTGAAAATTGAGCGATGATTAAAAGCAAGCGAGGTGGATCGAGCAGTCCCTTGCCCGATGCTAAAGAATGGCGGCGGAGTCGCAAATTTTATCATCGTCCGACGGAGCGGCCAATCCACCTGCGTCTCTCTTAGCGATGGAATCGCTCGAAGAAATCAAAGCGCGTGCTGAAGCGGCCGTGCCGGGCGCTAAGATCGATATCGTCCCTAATCCTGGCCCATCGAAGCAATCCTCGCTTCTGCTCGATAACGAACACGCAGCCGCGATTGCGCGCTTCCTGCGCGATGATCCTACGCTGCGACTAGATTTTTGCTCGAACGGGACCGGAGTGGATTGGCTCGATCGCACAGTAAAGAAAACAGTGAAGGTAAAAAAGGTCGTCGACGGCGTTGAAAAGGAAGTCGACGAAACGACCGAGGAAAAAATCCCCGGTTATCTGGAAGCGGTCTATCACGTTTACTCAATGGCGTACAAACATGGTCCCGTCATAATCCGAATGCGCACGGCTGATCGCGCAGAAGGCGCGCGTTTGCCGTCGCTCACTCCCGTTTGGCGTAGCGCTGAATTCCAGGAGCGGGAAATTTTCGATCTCTATGGGGTTCATTTCGACGACCACCCGGATCTGCGTCGCATTTTAATGTGGGATGAATTTGTAGATCATCCGATGCGCAAGGATTATCGCGACCCTGACGATTACGAATATGAACCGACTCCGCACGACGAGGTGCTGGATAGGGCGAAAAAGCATTACGCGGCCCGGCCGCAACTGGACGGCGCGGAGGCGCTACGCATCGGCGAAAGCGTGAATCGTGATCTGTGAATCGTGAATCGAAAATGAGCGCGACGATCCAAACGCTCGAGCCACCCGAGCGGCCGCCGACGACAATGACTTCGCGGCTCGAGGGCGAGCTGCTTGAAGTCTCGATGGGGCCGCAACATCCTTCGACGCACGGCGTCTTTCGCATGAACGTCGCGCTTGAAGGTGAGATCGTTCGCAAGCTCAAGCCCGTCTTTGGATATCTGCATCGTAACCACGAGAAAATCGGTGAGAACACGAGCTACCTCGGCTCGATGCCTTACACGGATCGGCTCGATTATTTTTGCTCGATGACAAACAATTGGGCCTACGCGCTCAGCGTCGAGAAACTCGCCGGTATTGAAGTTCCCGAGCGGGCCGAATATCTCCGCGTGATCCTCGCCGAACTGACGCGCTTGCAAAATCATGCGTCGTTGCTCGGATTTTTGCTTAGCGACATGGGGGCATGGGGAACGCCGCTCATGTACGCGTTCCGCGAACGCGAGAAGATTCTCGATCTGTTCGAGTCCCTCTCCGGTTCGCGCATGATGTGCGACTACATGCGCTTCGGCGGATGCCGGTGCGATATACCACCCGGATGGATGGAGCGTGCAAAGAAGATTGTCGATGTTTTTCCGCGATTTCTCGATGAGTTCGAAAAGCTGATTGTCGAAAATGAAATCTTGATCGCGCGCACACAGGAGGTCGGCAAATTGTCCGCTGAGCTCGCGATCAATGCCGGCATCACTGGCCCGATGTTGCGCGCATGCGGCGTGAACTATGACATACGAAAAGTGGACGGCTATGGCTTTTACCCGCGTTTCAAATTCCGGGTCCCGCTTGGCGAACACGGCGACACCTACGATCGGTTGATGATGCGCGCGCTCGAAATGCGCGAAAGCGTTGGAATTCTGAAACAGGCCTTCGAACAGGTACCCGCTGGTCCGATCGTGAATCCCAAAGTAAAGATCCGCGCTTTTCGTCCGCCAGTGGGTGAAGCGTACGGACGCATCGAAGGCCCGAAGGGCGAACTGGGTTTCTATTTAATCAGCGACGGCGGGACAAATCCTTATCGTTATCGCGTGCGTCCACCGAGTTTCATTAATCTAACCTTGCTCGAAGATCTCTGCCTTGGTCACACTGTTGCCGACGTCATGGTAATTCTCGGGAGCATCGATATCGTGATGGGAGAAGTGGATCGGTGACCTAAAAAGCCACGAGGTTAAAAAAGTTAAAAGGGTTACAATTTTAAAACGAAGAGATAAGCTAGCGGCTGGCCGATACGATTAACATCGCGCGCGAAGCGCTCGATCCACCGATTTAACGTTTTACCTGTCGCGCCGTAGTTTTTAACGTAGGCGGAACGATTTAACTTTTCACGATGCAAGTTTTTATCTTCCGAAGAAGAGGCGCTGTGCCTCGAAGGCCGAAAGTTTTACGCGCGCATTTGGCCGTAATTCTCCTCGTCGTTCTGCTTGGGGCGGGTTGCAGTAGCCTTCAGCAGGACTCATCACCTCGTCCGATTTCGTCTAAGCCGCCCGAATCGGCCATCGTGCTTAGCGCACCGGTGACGGTACGCGATCAGAACGCGACCGACACATTTCCCGCAGGAAAATATCGTCGCCTTTACGAAGATCGGGGCGGTTACTATTTCGAAGCTCCTAGCAAAGTCCTCGTCGATGATGTCGCCGTTTTCGCGTATGACGGTGGAGTTTATGTCGCGCGCGGGGCCACTGAGCCAACACATTGGTATGTGAGTCGTCCTAGCGGAAAGACGATGGGTCGTTTCAAGAAAATTCCTCCACATACGCTGGTTCCGTAATTGCAGGAATCTTGGCTGGGTTAGGGATTGAAGCGATCGACTACTCTTCCCTCGCGTAATGGGGCAACTGGATCAACAGGCTAAGAAAGTTAAAAGGCTTACAATGTTATAACAGACAGAGACGCGACGCGGGAAACCTGTTGTAACTATCTAACGACGCAATTTTTGTAACCTTCATTCAGCGCAACCATCCGCCGACGGCCTGGATCGGCTCGAGTTGATTCGGTGCGGTAATCCATGCGGCGATCGCGCTAGCCCGCGGGTCCACAGTAAGATGAACTTCCGCTTTGCCAGTCACCATCTTTTCGTTCTTCAGTGAGAGCACGACAAAATCCTGACGTAGATTGCGCCCGTTGTTCTCGCCGCCAGTGACTTTCGTGTTCAGATCAAAACCGAGCATCGCCACGTGAAGATCGACATTCTTCGCGGCGTTGAATGCCGCCGAAACCTTGTCGTTAGAGATCGACACCTTCAACGCACCGGGTTTATCGCTCGACGAAACCGGAACGCTGCGTTCGCGCCATTCGCGGCCATCGAGCACGAAACCGGGAGTGTAAACACTGTCGCTCTTCCAAACCGCGGAATATTGATACTGCCGCGCGGTCCATTCTTTCGCGGCAAAGGGATCGCGCCAGCCAAGTCGGTCCCAATAATCCACGTGAAAAGCAATCGGCACAAAATCCTTCCACAACCGTGGCTCGGCTTTGAGTTTGGATAACCAGGCTTCGGCGGACGGGCAACTGCTGCACCCTTCCGATGTGAAAAGCTCAAGTAAATGGGTGCGCTCGGGGCCGCTCTCGAAAACGCGGTCTGTGGCTTGAGCTTTCACTGCCACGCAAAGCATGACGAGAAGAATGATCGGCCGCATGGTATTCCAACTTTCCCCTGTGAATATGACGCTGTTTCGGCAAGATTAAAACTCGATGATTGGCACTGGCATACTCAAGGGAATGGCCGTCACGGCACGGAACCTTGTCGGAAGTTATTTCGAGAAGGATCGCCTGATCACGGTGCAGTATCCGGAGGAGCGCACTCCGCTCGCCGAGAACTATCGCAACTTTCCGTTCCTGATTTATGACACCGATGATCCGGAGGCCGGATTGCGCTGCGTGGCGTGCAAGATTTGCGAGAAAGAATGCCCGCCGCAATGCATCTACATTATTAAGAGCGAAGACAAGAAGCCCGATTACATGGGCAAGCCGCAGTTTTATCCGGCGGTGTTCGACATTGATATTTCCGTCTGCATGAGCTGCCAGATCTGCGTCGAAGTCTGTCCGTTCGAAGCGATCAAGATGGACAAGGTATTCGAACTGAGCACGCGCGAACGATTCGATGCTTTGCTTCTACGCAAGGAGGATCTCTCGAAGTCGAACACTTACTATCAACGCATTTGCCCGACCGATGCGAAGGAGGTTGACGCAAAATTGGCCGAAGCGGCGGCCGCTGCCGCAGCAAAGAAAAAATCGGCGGCGACTCCAACTGCGCCGGCCGGGCCGCCAGTTTCAAGCGGGTAGGTTCGAGCGACGGTCACAGATCGCCGCTAAAAAAAATCGGCGGAAATTGTCGATCAGGTTATTGCGCAATAAGAGGGCAATCGGACAAGCTCAAAGGCCAAGCATAGCGCCGGCATCGCGCGCGAATTTGAGGCCTGCGAGTGGTGTGGTGACATCCTTCGCGAGCGCGAGCAGTTGGAAAGCGCGACCGAGTATTTCTGGATGCAAAAGTGTTTGCAGCGCGCGCTTCGTTTTTAAATCGGCGTTCCCGGGAAGCTGGTCACGAAGCAGCTCGGAGATTATTCCTGTGATGAAGTGGTGTTGATCCGTGAAACCGCTGATGCTGAGCCCGTGCTTCTGCGCTCGCTCGGCGAGGCTTGTCCAATCGATATGTGCCGTGATGTCGGCGTGACCGATCTCGTGAAACGGTGAAGCGAACAGGCGGTGCTGCGCCCGGCATTGCAATGTGCCGTTAGTCCGATACGGCGCGTAAAATTCGTCGCCGCGAAATCCGTAGTCGACCACCAGCACATAACCACGCTCCAATTTTGTGGCGAGATTCGCGATCCAGTTGAGCACAGCGAGGTTGACTTCGGTTTCGTAGCCGGCAGCTCGCGAAGGCAGCTTCGTGATGAACGCTCGCAGAGCCGGATCGACAATCGGTTGCGCGACAAATGCAAAGTCCTCGCCATCCAGCGCAACAAATTTTTCGTTCCATTGCGATCCAGCGGTGGCGTGGGCCACAGGCCCGCGGCTACAGATCAAATGCACCGGCATGGCATCGAGCAGTTCGTTGGAAAAATGAACGCCGGTAAAGGGTTCGAGCGCATCGATGGAATCGCGCCATTCGATTTTGCCTTCATATTCCGCGAGCGTTTGCGATTGACGGTCTTGCAAGATGGGAAACGGTTCGACGATTCGATACCGCAAAGCGGCGAAAAATTCGGGCCAGCGTTTACGCGCAAAGCCGAGCACGTCGCGCGCAAAGTCGCCGTGATCAGCGCCCTGTTCGACGATGACGAAGTTATCGGTTTGGTCGAGCCGCTCCCACATTTGCGCGAATTGGGCGGCCAGCAATTGCCCAAAGAGCGGACCGACGCTTACGCTCGTGAAATAATCTCCGTGGCGACCAATTGATGCTCGACCGCTCGAATAGTATCCATGCTCGGGATGATAAAGGGCCTGCTGCATGAACCAGGCAAATGATTGCGGGCCGCGTGCTCGAATCGTATCGCTAATAAATTGGGCGAGTTCAGTCTGCAATCAGAAAACGTCCAACGTCCAACGTCCAACGTCCAATGAACGGAAAATGCAGCGGTTTGAATTCGACGTTGGATGTTGAGCGTTGAGCGTTTGCTTTCGTCTTCTTCGACTTGGATTTTGATTGGACTTGCACCTAAGTTTCGCGACCGATTCCTTTCGTCCCACCGCTTGAGAACGCCAATTACACACCTCATGCCGCCGCCGGGTTACCGTTTCCGGCGGCCGTGGTACGCCAGGCCGCAATTCTGCGTCCCGGCCGCCATTGTTGCGCTGCTGATCAGCGGCTTCGCGATTTACCTTTCGATCCTGGCCTCTCATCTCAAAAGCGAGGCTGCGACCTTCGACCTGAGCAAGCTCGAACAAATGGAATCGGCCAGCGTAATTCTCGATCGAAACGGCAAAATCTTCGGCCAAATCTACGTCGAGAATCGGGAGACGGTGCCGTACGACCAGTTGCCGCGCGATTTGGTCAACGCGGTCGTGGCGGTCGAAGACGCGAAATTTTATCAACACGGCGGCTACGATTTGTTCGGGATCACACGTGCGGCCTTGAAAAATTTCGCGGCTGGCCACGTCCGGCAAGGCGCGAGCACAATCACGCAGCAACTCGCGCGCAATAGCTTTTCGCTCAAGGAGAAAACATTCCACCGCAAGTTGCTCGAAATTTTTCTGGCGCTCCGAATTGAAGAGACCTTTGGCAAACAGAAAATCATGGAGCTCTATTTGAACCGGATTTATTTCGGCGGCGGGCTTTATGGAGCGGAAGCCGCGGCGCGCGGTTACTTCGGCAAACCAGCGCGTGAAATGTCGCTGGCCGAATGCGCCACGCTCGCCGGTTTGGTTAAGAGTCCAAATAAATTATCGCCCTGGACCGATCGGGCCGCAGCACGTGAGGCGCGCAATTACGCGCTCAATCGCATGCGCGATCTTGATTTCATCAACCACGAACGCTGGGCCAGCGCCCAAGCGGAAGACCTCGTCATCGGGAGCCGGCAAAATGCCCAGGGTCAAACTTACGCGGTCGATTACATCCGCCAGCAAGTGATCGCCGCGGTTGGATGGGACCGCGCCATGAACGAAGGGTTTCGCATTCACACCACCATCGATGCCGATTTGCAAAAGGTGGCGGAAGAATCGTTGCGCAAAAATCTCGAGCAGACCGAGCAGCATCCCGGTTACAATCACCCGACCTACGCCGAGTATGCGGCGAATTTCCGCAAAGCGAAAGCGAACGGTACGATGTCGAGCCAACCGGCGCCGGAGTATCTTCAAGGAGCGGTGATCGGGCTCGACAATGAAACCGGGGGCATTCTTGTCCTCGTGGGCGGCCGCGATTTTGAGCACAACCAGTACGATCGCGCGCTGCAAGCCAGGCGTCCGGTTGGAACTGCTATCTTGCCGTTTGTTTACGCGGCTGCGTTTGAAAAAGGAATGTTCCCAGGATCGGTCGTGGAAGATTCGCCACTCGACAATCGCGCGGTCATGATCGGTGGCACAACTGGGATTCTTGGCGAATGGGGTCCGGAAAGCGCGGAGAACCGTTACGAAGGTGCAATGACGGCGCGGCAGGCGCTGGCGAAGTCGAAAGGTGGCGCAACCGTTCGCATCGGAATGGACACTGGCGTCGATCAGGTCTTGCAACTTTGTCGCGCGGCGGGCATTCGTTCTTCGCTGCGTCCGTATCCGGCGACATTTCTCGGCAGCAGCGAAATCACGCTCGCCGAGCTCGCGCTCGCTTACACGATATTTCCAAACGGAGGCTGGCGACCAAACGCGCCCCACATTTTGGAGCGCATCGAAGAAAAGGACGGCACGGTCTGGCACGCACAACGGGAGCCCGGCAACCGGCAAAACGTCATCAAACCGGAGACAGCTTATGAGGTCCATTCTTGCCTGGTCGACGCGCTTGAGTCCGGAACGGGAAAGGCTGCGCGCGCGCAATACGGCTTGAAAAAAATGCCGGCGGCGGGCAAGACCGGTACCGCCTACGACTTCACCGATGCGCTTTTTGCCGGTTACGACAGCAATTTTACCTGCGCGGTTTGGGCCGGCTTCGACAAGCCGCAAAAGATTTATCGCGGTGCGTTCGGTCATGAGCTCGCGATGCCGGTTTGGACCGACATCATGAACGCGGCGGCCGAGCATTATCCGCCGCGAGAAATCAAACAGCCGGCCAGTTTAAAGAAGGTGGAGATTTGTTCGAGGTCAGGTCTACTCGCCACCGACAAGTGTTACGACGCCGTGAAAACCGCGACCGGCGATCTTGTTCAGCGACGCACGACTTACATGGAAATTGGCTCCGCGGCACAGTTGCCCACCGAACCTTGCAACGTTCATGGCGAACCGCGCACTCGGCTCGTCCGCGAACTTCCATCCGAAGGAGAATTGCCGCGCGCAGAACTTGCGGTCGATCTGAGCCAAATCACACCGGTCGTCGTGAGTAATCCCACGTTGCTGGCGGAGAAGGATCCTTACAACTCCGTAAAGCCAAGCGCGAAACCGCAGCCGGAGCCGGAAAAAGAGGCGGCGGAAAAGCAGAAGATCGATGATCAAACGCCAGAGCCCGCCGTGCCGATTAGGAAAGCGATCCCGGTCGAGCCGCAAGAAGAAAAACCGGTCGAAATCCGCCGGGCGGAACCAGTTGGTCCATTGGATGAGGTGCCGGATGACTCGCTTTTAAAAGCCGAGACGCCGCCCCCGACGGATCTGGGCGACTAAGCAATGGCGTCGCATGGCGCAGACGACTTTCGCTTGACCGTTCTCAATCCGGGCGGTCGCGACCCGGAACAACATTTTCGCGACACTGCTGGCCCGGCCGCACAAGTGCACCCGCCGGTCAATTTTCACGGTTACGCTGCTTGCACGCGCGGATTTTTTCATCACGACACCCGGCGTGCGATCGTCGAAGCAACGCCGGTTTTGCTCCTGTTACGTGGCGATCTTCGAACTTCCGAGCGCGCATTGAGTGAGCTCAAAAAACGCGGGCGGACCGTCGCTGTTTCCCTAAAGGAGACCGGTTTGCATCAGATCGCACAACAGTTGTGCGATCGAGCAAAGTTATCGCGCTTCATGAAGATTGTCGCACGAGCCGATGGCTGCATCGCGACGACTCCGGAAGCTGCGGAAATCTATCAGCGTTCGCGCTGGAAACGCGATCCTGCCACGTCCGCATTTATTCCCACGCCTTACCCGCTCGAAGATCGACAGTGGAATTTTTCCGTACCGCACAACGAACAATCGGGAGTTTTTCTCGGCACCCGCGAATGGGACGTGCCGTCGCGCAATCATTTCGCGGCCTTGCTGGTGGGGCGGCAGCTTTGCGAGGCGACAGAAGAGCCGGTTACGGTCGTTAATCTGGATGGGCACCGAGCCGGGCGATTGCTTTCTGAATTAAGATTTCCCGATGGAAAATTGCGCGTGATCGAGAAACGAAAGCCGTACGTGGATTATTTGCGCGAGATCGCGAGGCATAAAATCGTTCTGCAACTGGATCGCAGCCGCGTGCCGGGGCAGGTCGCGGGTGACGCGCTTCTTTGCCGGACGGCTTGCGTGGGCGGAGATGGCGCGATTGAACGAATCGCGTTTCCGCAAAGCTGCGGCGCTGGGCGCACGATCGACGAAATCGCTTCCGTCGCCCTCGAGTTGTTGAGCAATGTCAGTTCCCGTGTCGCGCTTGTCGCCGAATCGCAACGGCGCGCCTTGGAGCAGCTTTCTTTTCAAGCCGCGCGAAAGCAATTGGCGATCTTCTTCGCGCGTATCGGAACATAGACTCCTCTCCAGTTCCGCCCTGGCGGAGTTGCACTCCGCTCAGTCTGAAACATCGGGCAGAATGCCCGTTGGGCACACAGGCTAAAAGCTTATGTTTGGGCCGACGACGCAGCTATCGCTTTCAAGTAAATCTCTTCCAATCTGCGCGCTTGCACGCGCCGGTCGAACTTTTCCGCGACCACTTCGGCCCCGCAACGCGCCATGCGTGAGAGAAGATGCCGATCTTGCGATGCCTCGAGCAAGGAGCGCGTCAACGCTTTGTGATCCCGCTCGCGAACCAGAACCCCGCTCACGCCATTCTCGATCGCTTCGGGAATCCCGCCATGCTGCGTGGCAAAAACGGGCAACCCGCTCGCCATCGCTTCCAGCATTGAATTTGGAATGCCCTCCTGGTTTCCATCACGACCAGTTTCGCTCGGGTGCAGGAAAATATGCGACGCATAAAAAATCTCTCGTAATTTTTCCTGTGAAATAAATCCGGTGAACGAAACGCGATCGTTGATCTTGAGTTCGCGCGCCAACTCCTGAAGTTCCGCGAGCAACGGTCCGTCTCCGGAGATTGTCAATCTCGATCCAGGATAGCGCGCCGCGAAACCAGCAAAGGCACGCAGGCTCGTGGGCAGCCCTTTTTTCTCGATCAAACGGCAGGCTTGCACGAATTGCCACTCGCCGTTTTGCGGGAAATTGCGTTCGCGAAATGGAAATTCATCGAGCGGGATTCCCGTGCGCGTGATGTCGATCTTGTTTTCGTCGCAGCCAAGATCGACAACTGCGCGTCGCGCCGATTCGGAGCGAACCAGCACGCGCTTGACGGCATCGAGCATTTCCTTGGTCGCCTTGCGATAGGCGGGCTTGTCCATGTCCACCAAAACGTCCGCGCCGTGAAAGGAAACAATTGATGGCTTTTGCCAGGCGCGGACCAGCGGGAGCAGATGGACCGCGATGTGGCCAAAGAAAATGTGGAGCAGTCGCGCATCGGTCTTTCTCAAGATTCGCAGCAGCGATTCGAGCTCCATTCGCGAAATCTGCCAGGGCATACCTCGTAGTTGCCGAAACCAAAATCGACGCAGGAAATGCGTCGGTGGTTTGCCGACGACATAGACTGGTTCCAATGGAAAGCGATCAACGCCTTCGCGTTTTTGCGCGATCACTATTGGCCGGCATCGCTCCAGGGCAGTGATTTGCCGGTAGATGTGGAGCATCTCCGGTTTTAGAAATGTCGCGCAGTAAAACGCGACCGCGGGAGAAGAAGAAACGCTCAACGCCCAACGTTCAACGTTCAACGCCGAACGTTCAATTCAAAGATCAAACCTCGAACTTCCTAGAACAAGATTTCGAAGAGCTTGATCCCTTTCCATTTCCCCGTGTCCGGGTCGAGGACAACGCTTTGTGCAGAAGTGCCGTATTTGGCGGGCGCGTAGGGGTTGATCATCTGGAGCGGGTTGCCGCCACGGGTGGCACGCGGGATCACTCCTTGGACGTTTTCCCTGTAAATCTGCGGACGCGGCGCTGGTTTTCTGGCGGCGTGCTTTCCCCCGATCGGTGCGACCAGAGTTGGAGGCGCGGCCATGGCGGCGAGCGCCGACACGATTAACAAGCCAAAGGTCAGATACTTTTTCATGGTTGATTTCCCTTCTAGCAGGGGCGCGCAAGTTCTTGCCGCTTACCGCGCCTCGGCCCACAATATATCTTTCGATGGACTATTTGGCAAAGGCCGCACGTGTTTTGGAAATCGAGATTTTCGAACTCCAGCGGCTCCGTGAACGTCTGAGCGAAAATTTCTCGCACGCCGTCCAGTTAATCAAAGAGGCGGTCGATGCGCGAGGAAAAGTTGTGGTCGTCGGCGTGGGAAAATCGGGGCACATCGGCAGCAAGATCGCCTCGACCCTCACCAGCACGGGATCGCCCGCCGTGGTGCTGGATTCCTCCAATGCTTTGCACGGCGATCTCGGGATGGTGGCCGACGGCGATGTCGTCCTCGCCTTGAGCGCAAGTGGCGAAACGGAAGAACTGCTCCGCATTCTGCCGGCCATCGCCCGCTTCCAGGTGAAGATCATCGCCGTCTGCGGTGATCCGAAATCGACCCTCGCCCGAACCGCGCATCTCCTTCTCGATGTCAACATTCAGCAGGAAGCTTGTCCGCTCAATCTGGCGCCGACTTCGAGTACGACGGTCATGCTCGCCTTGGGCGATGCGCTGGCCATGGTGCTGCTGGAGGCGCGCGGGTTTAATAAGGAGGATTTCGCGAAATTTCATCCCGGCGGCATGGTCGGGCGCAGCCTTCTGATGCGCGTGCATCAAATCATGCGGCCCCGGGAAGCGATGGCGCTGGTATCGCCCGACACGCCGATTCGCGAAGTATTAAAGGCGATGACCAGCATCCGCGCCGGCGCCGCCGTCGTGGCCGGCGAAGATCGGCAATTGCTCGGCATTTTCACGCATGGCGATTTTGCACGGCATTTCCAAAACGACTCGAAAGTCGGCGACCGCCTCGTGGCCGATTTGATGACGCTCAACCCGGTAACCGTGGATCAAGACAAACTCGCGGTAGAAGTTCTGAACCTGCTCGAACGCCACCGGATCGACGACCTCGTGGTGGTGGATGGCAATAAAGTGCCGGTTGGAATCGTCGATTCACAAGACCTCACGCGCTTGAAGTTGCTCTAGGCGCGTGCAACAGTCGCCGCTCGATTTAACGATTCAACATCTCTACCATGGCCGCAGCCAACGATCTTCGCAAAGGAATGGCGATTAAGTACAACGGCAACACCGCCATTGTGCTCGAAGTGCATCATCGCACGCCCGGAAATTTGCGCGCGTTCGTACAGGCCATCATCCGCTACATCAACACCGGCAAAAGCGCCGATGTTCGCTTTGGCTCGACCGACAAAGTGGAGGTGGTCGATATCGATCGAAAACACCTCGAATTCAGTTACAAAGATCACAACGGCTATCATTTCATGGACCCGGAAACGTATGACACAGTCACGTTGCAAGAGAATTT
>DATMPQ010000131.1:0-7120 GCA_035567015.1 Chthoniobacterales bacterium
TGGACGTCGCCGTACGACATGATCGATCCATGCGGCGAAGATTCGCACATGGCAGTGCCTGGTTTAGTGCATCGCTATCCCGATCGGGTGCTCTTTCTCGTAACCGATCGTTGTGCGAGTTATTGTCGATATTGCACACGCAGTCGCGTCGTCAGCGGTGCAGGCGAACAGGAACTGCAGACCAATTTCGAGGAAGCGTTCCGCTATCTCGAACAACACACCGAAGTGCGCGACGTGCTTTTGAGTGGCGGCGACGCGCTCATTTTCAGCGACGATAAGCTCGAGAAAATTTTGAGCCGCTTGCGCTCGATTTCGCACATCGAGTTTCTCCGTATCGGCACGCGCGTTCCAATTTTTCTGCCCCAACGTATCACGCCCGAACTTTGCACGATGCTTGCGAAGCATCATCCGCTTTGGATGAGCGTGCATGTCAATCACCCGCGCGAGTTGACCATTGAAGTAAAAGAAGCGCTCGAGCGCCTCGCCAACGCCGGCATCCCGCTCGGCAACCAGAGCGTGCTGCTCAAAGGCGTGAACGACGATCTCGAAACGATGAAAACGCTCGTGCACAAACTGCTCATGTGCCGCGTGCGCCCATATTACATCTACCAATGCGACTTGATTAACGGCTCGTCGCACTTGCGCACGTCGGTCGCGAAAGGAATCGAGATTATCGAAGGCTTGCGCGGTCACACTACCGGCTACGCCGTGCCGCAATTTGTCATCGACGCTCCCGGCGGCGGCGGCAAAGTGCCGATCAATCCCGGCTACATCCTCTATCACGACAACGAAAAAATAGTGATCCGTAATTACGAAGGAGAAATTTTCGAATATCCCGAAACCGGCGGCGATCAGACCGTGCAGTTCGCGCCCCAGCGCGAATATCACGACGAGTACTTGTACTCGTAGTTGTTCGGCCAGTGCGCGACGCAACGTGAATGGAGCCGGTGGAAGCCGTGCGACATAGGAAAGCCGTCAGGCGGGGCGAGCGAGTCACGCAGATGTAAACGGATTGAATTCGGCCATCTGCGAAATCCGCGTTATCCGCGGTAAATCATGGGACCTTACTTATTTCTTTGATAAAGAATTTCGCCGCCGGTCACAGTCATCTCGGCGCGCGTGTTGAGAATTTCCGACTCGGGCAGTTTCACGATGTCAGCGGAAAGAACGGTGAAGTCAGCGAGCTTGCCGACTTCGATTGAGCCTTTGTCGTTTTCTTCGAACGCCACGTGGGCAGGCCAGAGCGTGAACATTTTTAGCGCTTGCTCGCGCGAGACGGCTTGCTCGGGATGCCAGCCTTCACCGGAAAATCCTTTCACGCTTTTGCGCGCGACCGCTGCGTAAAACTCAATCATCGGCTCGCCGCGCTCGACCGGCGCATCGGATCCGCCGGGAATGATGCAGCCGGACTTGATTAAACTCTGCCAGGCGTAAGCGCCGGCGAGGCGTTCCATCCCGAGTCGGGCGGGCGCGAAAAATAAATCGCTAATCGCATGTGATGGTTGCATGGACGGAATCACGCCAAGCTTGGCGAATCGCGGAAGATCGCTAGGGTCGAGAATCTGTGCATGCTCGACGCGCCAGCGCGGTTCGCGGATCCTTCTTTGCTCGGGCGGTACTGCTTTGAATGCTTGTTCGTAAAGATCGAGAATCACGCGGTTCGCGCGATCGCCGATTGCATGCGTCTCGACTTGAATGCCGCGACGCAACGCATCTTCGAACATCGGCCGCAAGTCTTCCTCCTTTTCGGTGAGATAACCGGAAGTGTCGGGTGCGTCGCTGTACGGCTTTAGCAATGCCGCGCCACGGGAGCCGAGCGCGCCGTCGAGAATCACTTTGATTGTACGTTGCGTGAAATGATGATCGTAGGCGTTAACCAGCGGAAGACAGGCGTCACGCCTGTCATGGCCGACGGGCCTCTGGCCTGTCGAACGGGCGAGATGCCCGTTTGCCATGGCAGCCGGGGACGGCTGTCTTCCCAGCAGCGTTTCCGCATCTTCGCCGGGCCCGTAAACGGCGTTGATAAACCGCAACTTCACCTTTCCTTCATCGAGACATTTGCGAATTATTTTGATGTCATCCGCATGGCTGCCGGCATTTTGGATTTCGCACCAGCCGAGCTTGATCTCGCGCTCGATTCCGAGCAAAAATGCCTTTTCTCTTTCGGCCTCGGTTGGTTTCGGAATGTTCTTCGCGGCCAAATCCATCGCGTTGTCGAGCAACATGCCGGTCGGCTCGCCAGTGGTTTTGTCTTTTAAAATTTTGCCGCCAAATGGGTTCGGTGTGTGCTTGTCGATCTTAGCAATTTTCAACGCGGCGCTGTTCGAGATCGCAGCGTGACCGTCGGCGCGCGTGAAAAAAACGGGATTGTCCGGCGCAATTTTGTCGAGATCGGTACGCGACGGGAACTGCGGCGGTTTCCAAAAAGTCTCGATCCAGCCGCGACCGATGATCCATTTACCGCGCTCGGTTTGTGCGACGCGATCTTTTACTTTGGCGAGAAAATCTTCGAGAGCGCTTGTACCTTCGAGGTTCAAGTTCATCTCGCGCTCGCCGATTCCGAAGATGTGGCAATGTGAATCGGTCATTCCGGGCACGAGAGTGTGGTCGCGAAGATCGATAATGCGCGTTTTGTCGCTCGCCAACTTTTTCGCAGCTTCATTCGAGCCGACGAAGGCAATCCGGTCTTTCTTCACCGCAATCGCTTCGGCGTGCGGCTGCTTTTCGTTGACGGTGTAAATGTTCCCGTTGACGAAAATAAGATCGACGTCTTCGGCGCGACTCATTGAGCTAATAGAATACGCGACGAAAAAGAAAAATAGCCGCAGCGGATTTCGTGCTGATTTCACGGATCAAGAGTTGCAGGGGAAGCTGTCAGCTTCCCCTGCAGGGTCAATATCGGCGTTCCGGGCTTGACGCATTGGCGAAGTTTTGAAGTTATCTGTTTTGCGAATCGCTTCCTTTTCTGTATCGGAAAGGGCGACGCATGATTTGGAATCGAAATGACATTGCGCGACGAATTTTGTTTTGCCCTGGCAACCTCGATTTATAGACTCTTTGCTTCGATGCGTGCACATCCTGGTCGCAAGCCGAATTCGTTTTTAAATTGCCAGCTGCGGCTGAGAAGCGGGGGCGCACGCTGATTTTATGGCGAATTTTTTTCCACGCTGGACAAACTGGCTGCCGCTCAAAATGGCGATCTGCAGCGTGATCATCGTCTGTGGGCTAACTGCGGCAACCTGGTATTACGTAACGCCGAAGTACACACGCGTGGGTTATCAGCCGATCCAACCGGTGCCGTTCCCGCATGACATCCACGTGTCGCAACTTGGGATGGATTGCCGCTATTGCCATAGTTTCGTCGAGGTGGCGGCGCATTCGAATCTGCCCAATACGCAAACGTGCATGAATTGCCACAGCCAAGTGCAGAAGGACAATCCAAAACTGGAGCCGGTGCGGGCGAGTTGGAAAACCGGAAACCCGATCGAGTGGGTGCAACTGCATCGCACACCGGATTACGTTTTTTTCAACCATTCGGCGCACATCAATCGCGGGATCAGTTGTTTTAGTTGTCATGGTCCCGTCAATCACATGCCGGTGGTTTATCATGCCAAACCGCACAGCATGGCGTGGTGCTTGGAATGCCACCGGCATCCGGAGAATTTTCTCCGGCCGGAAGATCAGATTTTCAATCTTGATTGGAAAACGGATGATGTGAAGCCGGCGGAATTTGTGGCGAAGTACGGTCAGCCGCATGACGCGACCGAAGATTTGTCGAAGAAGAGAAAACTAACGCAGACAGAGATTGGCCAGACTTTGAAGGAACGCTGGAACATAAATCCGACGGCCAACTGCCAGGGATGTCACCGATGAAACACGTCTTTCAACATCCGCCCGAGCCGCTCACGGGAAAGAAATATTGGCGCAGCCTGGGCGAACTAAGCGAAACGCCTGAGTTCCGTGAATGGCTGGAGCGCGAGTTTCCGGCCGGCGCGGCGCAACTGGAAGGCGACGAATGGTCGCGCCGCGACTTTTTGAAGCTGATGGGGGCGTCGATGGCACTGGCCGGAGCTGGCCTAACGAGCTGCCGCCGCCCGGAAGCGCATCTGGTTCCATTTACGAAGAGCGTCGAATGGACGATTCCCGGCAAGCCGCTTTTCTACGCCACGGCGATGCCAAGGCGCACCGGCGCCATTCCGCTCGTTGTCACTACGCATGACGGACGGCCGACGAAAATCGATGGGAATCCGCTCCATCCAGCGAGCGGTGGCGCGACCGACGCATTCGCGCAAGCCTCCGTTCTTGATCTTTACGATCCAGCGCGGTCAAAGCGCTTCGTTCACAATGGGAAGACGAGTGATCGCGCGGCCTTTGAATCCCATATCACACAACTTCGCAAAACGCTCCTGGTGCAGCAGGGCGATAGTCTTGCGTTCCTTGTCGAGGCAGCGGATTCGCCCACCCGTGAGCGGTTGCGCGCGGAGCTGGAGAAGATCTTTCCGCGTCTCCGCTGGGTCGTTTACGACCCGCTCCTGAGCGAGGCGCAAACCTTTGCCACGGAATTGAGTTTCGGTGACAACCTTCGCCTGGTGCCCAAGCTCGATCGCGCCGATGTCATCCTGGCGCTGGACAGCGACTTTCTCGATTGCGGCCAGGGCGATCTCGCATCGGTACGCGCATTCAGCTCGCGCCGGCGAGTGAGCGCGGCGAAAGACGCAATGAACCGCCTTTACGTGGTCGAGAATCGTTTCACGCTCACCGGCGCGATGGCCGACCACCGTCTTCGCTGTCCCGCGAGCCAAATCGCGGCGTTCGCATATGCGCTCGCGGGAAAAATTCTGGCGGCGACAAAAGACGCTAACCTCGGCTCTGTAATTGCGACTCTTAAAGTGCCGGCAGGCGCTGCGACTTTCGACGAGCAATGGTTGGCCGAAGCGGCCAATGATCTTTTGGCAAAACCGGGAGCGAGTCTGGTGCTGGCCGGGCCGCACCAGCCGGTGGTAGTGCAACTGATCGCTTACGGCATCAATTCTGCGCTGAAGAATCTCGGCCAGACGTTGGTTCTCCGCGAGTTTCACCGCAATCCGAGTCGGAACAGCATTCTGAAACTGGCAAGTGACATAAACGAAGGACAAATCGAGCAACTGTTTATTTTCGGGGGCGATCCCGTTTACAATGCGCCACGCGCGTTGGCGGGCGACCGCCGTAAGGAACTGCCGCTGGATTGGACTGATCTGCAGAAAAAAGTGCCGGAAATTGTGCGGCTTGGTTATTACGAGGACGCGACTTCGGCGTTGAGTCAGTGGCATGTTCCTGCCGCTCATTATCTCGAATCATGGGGCGACGCGCTCACATCCGATGGCGCGTACTTGTCGATCCAACCGATGATTCTTCCTCTCTTCGGCGGGCTGTCTGAAATCGAGTTGATGAACATGTTACTTGGCGGTCCGAAAGTCGAAGGCCCGGAGCTCGTGGAGGAAACTTTTCGCGCGACCGCGCCGCCGGGTGATTTTCAAGCGGCTTGGGCCCGGCTGCTGCGGGATGGATTTGCGGCGCACATTCAGCTGGTCGATCGACCGCCGTCGTTTAATTCAAACACGGCCGGAACTCTGGCGCATAATCTTTGGGGCGCGGGGCCGCCGCCCGCGCCGACGGTGAACTCGCCCGAGATTGTGCTTGTTGCCAGTTATGCGGTGGACGACGGCCGCTACATCAACAACGGCTGGCTTCAGGAATTGCCCGACCCGGTGACGAAACTCACGTGGGACAACGCCGCACTCATGAGTCCCGCTTTCGCAAAGAGGCTCGGCGTCGAAACCGGCGACCTGGTGCAGATCACCGTCACCGAAAAAAGCGTTGGCAAAGAGCCGATCAAACGCGAATTGGTCATCGCCGCTCTCATTTCACCGGGGCACGTTGATCATTCAGTGACGATCGCATTGGGCTATGGACGAAAACAGACGGGTTCTGTCGGTGAGGAAGCGGGCTTCGATGGCTATCTCCTGCGCACGTCATCCAATCCGCACTTCATCGCGGCCGACGGGCAGGCCATCGAGAGCGTGAAGGTGACGAAGGTCGGTCGCACCTATCCGCTCTCAATCACGCAGGAACAATTCAGCATCGAAGGCCGCGGCCTGGTTCGGGAAGCAACACTCGAGCATTACCGCGAAGATAATGAGTTCGTGAATAAGATTGGCATGAGCTCGGAATTTCCGCAACAGATGCCATCACTCTACAGTCATCCACCGCTGAGCGCGGCGCAACAGTGGGGGATGACTGTCGATCTTAACGTCTGTACTGGTTGCAGTGCCTGCGTCGTTGCCTGCCAAGCGGAAAACAACATTCCGATCGTGGGCAAGCTGCAAGTCGCCCACGGCCGCGTCATGCATTGGATCCGCATCGATCGTTATTACGCGAGCGTGAAACCATTTAATCAAGACAACGGCGATTGGCCGGAGAATCCCGAGATCGTGCATGAGCCGATGATGTGCCAGCACTGCGAGAACGCGCCGTGCGAGACGGTCTGTCCGGTGAATGCGACCATTCACAGCGAGGATGGCCTCAACGTCATGGCTTACAACCGCTGCGTCGGTACGCGCTACTGCTCGAACAACTGCCCCTTCAAAGTGCGCCGCTTTAATTATTTCGATTACAACCAGCGACCGGTCGGCAAAAAGAAAATCGCCGGACAATTGGGCATCTACGAAGAATATTTTGCGCCTCTCACGACCAAGGGCGCGCCCGACGTCGTGAAGTTGCAGAAAAATCCGAACGTCACGGTGCGGATGCGCGGGGTGATGGAAAAGTGCACCTTCTGCGTCCAACGCATTGAAGAGGCGAAGATCGCCGCTCATGTGCGCGCGGGCGCTTCACCGGACACCCGCATCCCCCGCGATTCGTTTACCACGGCGTGTGCGCAAGCCTGCCCGACCGAGGCGATTGTCTTTGGCGACATCAAAGATCCAGAAAGCCTTGTATCGAAAATGAAGAAGCAGGACCGCAATTATCGGTTGCTCGAATATTTGAATGTGAATACGCGGACTAGTTATCTCGCGCGCATCCGCAATCCAAATCCGAAAATGCCGGATGCGAAGAACATCGGCGTAGCAAGTCCGGAGGA
>DATMPQ010000132.1:0-2636 GCA_035567015.1 Chthoniobacterales bacterium
GAATGTCCTTGAGATCGCCTGCGGGACAGGCATTCTCACACGTCGGCTACGCGACAGCCTCGCCCCAGCGGTGCGACTTGTCGCCACGGATCTCAACCCCGGGATGCTTGCCTTTGCACAGAGCAAATTTAGCACAAATGAAAACCTAGAATGGCGACAGGCCGACGCTGGAGCGCTGCCGTTTGATGACGGCTCATTCGACGTAGTCGTTTGCCAGTTTGGCTTGATGTTTGTTCCCGACAAGGAATCCGTAATGCGCGAATGTCATCGGATCCTCAGCTCCGCGGGCGTGTTTCTCTTCAACGTTTGGGACTCGATCGAGCGGAATCCCTTTGGGCAAATCGCTCATAGAACGATCACTTCGTTTTTTGAGCATGATCCGCCAAATTTTTACGAGCTGCCGTTTGGCTTTTACGATGCCGATTTAATTCGAGGGTTGTTGGAAGGAGCAGGGTTTGAAGCAATTTCGGTATCGCTTGTCAGACTGCCGTGCCTTAGCTCATCAGCCGCGGAATTTGCGATTGGCTTGGTTCGCGGGAATCCTGTCTCAACGGCAATTCAAGAGCGTGGCGTAGAACTAGACGACATAATAAAGGCTGTGACGCGAGAAATTGCCCAGCGCTATGGCGCGGCTCCGGTCGAAAGCACGATGCAGGCGTTTGTGTGGCGCGCTGTGCATGAATGATTTCTTGCCTCGGTCGGTCACAATGTTGTGCAATCTGGAACCATTCGTTGAACCTCGCCTGATTTGGTGAATTATTTAGTGTGATCTCTCCAGACAACCCCGAAAATCCTTCGCGAGCGGGGATCGACATCGTCGAGCCTACCGAAGCCGAAGCTTTCCCGCACCACGAATGCGGACTCTTCGGCGTGTTCGGTCATCCCAACGCGGCGGTGCTGACTTACTACGGACTTTTTGCGCTCCAGCACCGCGGGCAGGAGAGCGCAGGCATAGTGACTAGCAACGGGCCGGGCACGACATTTCGCGTTCACAAAGATATGGGGCTGGTCTCGCAAGTTTTCGGCCGGGAAGAACTGGCAAGGTTGAAAGGCACCCGCGCGGTCGGGCACACGCGTTATTCGACGACCGGCTCGAGCACGCCGAAAAACGCGCAACCCTTCGTGGTGGATTGCGTTCGTGGGCAGATGGCGATCGCGCACAATGGCAACTTGATCAACGCGGATCTTTTGCGCGACGAGCTGGAGCGAAAAGGTTCAATTTTTCAGACCACCGCCGATAGCGAAATCATCCTGCATCTCCTGGCCCAACCTTCCGAAAACGGCGGTAACGTCCTGGCGGCATTGCGCCGGATCGAGGGCGCGTTCTCGCTCCTCATCATGAGCGAGCGTGAACTAATCGCGGTGCGCGATCCATTTGGCTGGCGGCCGCTCTCGCTGGGAAAACTGGACGGCGCTTACGTGCTCGCTTCCGAGACATGCGCCTTCGATCTTATCCACGCCGAGTTTATTCGCGAAATCGAGCCGGGCGAGGTGTTGATCATCGATGAAAGCGGCTTGCGCTCCGAGCACCCGTTCCCACCGCAGCAGCCAGCCTTCTGCATGTTCGAGTATGTTTATTTCGCGCGCCCTGACAGTATCATCGGCGGCGTGAACGTCGGCAAAATCCGGACGGAAATGGGACGCGAACTGGCCCGTAAGTTCCCGGTCGATGCAGACATCGTTGTGCCGGTACCCGATTCCGGAAATTATGCGGCGCTTGGTTTTGCGCACGAGCTGAACATTCCCTATCAGCACGCCTTTGTGCGCAATCACTACATCGGCCGCTCATTTTTGCAGCCCAGCCAGCTCATCCGGGATTTCGATGTGCGAGTGAAATTAAACCTGATCAAAGAAATGGTCGCCGGAAAGCGCGTGGTGGTGGTCGATGATTCGATCGTCCGCGGCACAACAGCGCGCGCGCGAGTGGTAAACTTGCGCGAGGCCGGCGCCAAGGAAGTGCACATGCGGGTGAGCTGTCCACCCCATCGCTTCGCCTGCCATTACGGCATCGATTTTCCCGATCCGGAAAAGTTGATCGCGAACCGGATGTCGATAGAACAAATCTGCGAATATCTCGGCGTCGACAGTCTCGGTTATCTCGATGTTGAAGGCATGGTGCGCGCCACGGGAAAACCGGTAAACGAATTCTGCCTCGCCTGTTTCAATGGCAATTATCCCCTGCCCGTCGATCCCGCGCTCGACAAATTCATCATGGAAAAGCGCGAACAACGGGCGAAAGCGCTCGCCGATCAGGAAACGCATCCGACACTGTTCGCGGATTTGAAATAAACCGCGGATTACACGGATGGCGCGGATTTTTGTAGGGGAAGCGTTGCCTTCCCGAGGGAAGCTGACAGCTTCCCCTATAGAATCGGAGAATGAAATCTGTGGGCAGGAAGAAAAAGGCTTATGCATCTGCGGGCGTCGATGTCGATCTTGGCAACCAGCTCAAGCGCAATATCCAGCAACTCGCTAGGCGAACGCACCGCGCCGGCGTACTTGGGAAAATCGGCGGCTTCGGCGGTTTGTTTCGGGCGCGGTTTCGCGACATGCGCGAGCCGGTACTGGTCGCCAGCATCGATGGCGTGGGCACGAAATTGAAAATCGCTTTCGCGACGAACAGGCACGACACCGTC
>DATMPQ010000133.1:0-16264 GCA_035567015.1 Chthoniobacterales bacterium
CTCCGGAGCAATGGGGTTACGTCTTCAATAATCTCGACGCCGCAGCGAGTTTCACTTATCAGCACACAACCGTTTGTTTCTTCGGCCACACCCATGTGCCCATGGCATTTATTCGCGACGACAACGGGATAAGACGCGTCAAAATCGAGCGGCTTCAAATCGAGATCAGTAAAAAATACTTCATTAACGCCGGTAGTGTCGGGCAACCGCGTGATTCCGATTGGCGCGCCGCCTACTGCGTTTATGACACGGAAGAAAATGTCGTTGAACAGCATCGGGTAAAATACGATTTACCAGCGGCGCAAGAAAAAGTCATCAAGGCCGGGTTGCCCGAGCTTCTCGCCCACCGGCTTTCGCTTGGCCGATGAGGCCGATTTCACGATTCTTGATTCAACGCTGTAACGCCCGTGAATTCCATTCTCATCATTAAGCCGAGTTCGCTCGGCGACGTTGTGCACACCTTGCCGGCCGTAGCCTTGATTCGCGAAGCCTGCCCCGAGGCTGATATTACTTGGATCATTAATCCCGAATGGGCGCCGCTCCTGCGCGGAAATCCCGATGTCAATCATGTTCATCTTTTTCCGCGCGGTGAATTCCGTGGACTGGGCGCGGCGGCGAGTTTGCTGCCCTGGTTGAAACAAACAAGAAAACTTCGTCCCGATCTCGCACTCGATTTCCAAGGTCTCTTGCGCAGCGCGCTCATCGGAAAAGTCAGCGGCGCCAAAGAAATTTACGGAATGAGCGACGCGCGCGAAGGCTCGCGCTGGTTCTATGACTGCATCGCTAAAGTCGAGCACGGCGAACACGCCATTGAGCGATATTTGAAACTGGCAGAATGTGCTGGCGCCAGGGTAAATGAATCGCTGCGCTATCCTCTTCCGAGCGGCGACCCGCTGCCCCGTTTCGATGAACATCCGCCATTTATCTTGCTCCATCCCTTTGCGCGCGGCCGGAGCAAATCTCTCTCCAATGCCGTAATCGAGGAGTTCTGCCGTGTGTTTGCTCCCACCCGCGTCGTGGTTGTTGGTCAGTCGTATCGCAAGTTCGACCCGCCGGCCAACTGCATCGAGCTCACGAACCAAACTTCACTGCTTCAGTTAATCTGGCTGATTCGCGTGGCGGGTTTCATCGTGAGTGTGGACAGCGGCCCGATGCATATCGCCGCCGCCGTTACCCATCGCTTAGTGTCGATCCACACCTGGACCGATCCCCGCCGCGTCGGCCCCTACAATCCGGACGCCTGGATTTGGAAAAACGGCCAACTTCTGCGCGTCAGCGAACTCAAGACGGCGAAGATCCGACGACGTGGTCGTCGCTTTAAGACCAAAGATGTGCCAGTAGTCACCGAACTCATTCGCCCACTCGTCCCCGTCGATCCCATGCTGATTTAGAAGCCACTGCCTTCTTATTGGCCCGAAACAAATTGAAGTGACCGGAAAGAAATTCTCACCGAAGAACTGTTCAACCAAATCGTTCTCGAGTGGCAAGACCTGCGCGATCGTCTCTTGAAACGGCGGAATGCCCGAGATCGCGTTTGGAAGCAGCCGAATCTCCAAAACCATCTGGGCAAGGATTGGCCGCTTACTGCGATTAGGCTAGCTCATTCGCCCCATCGTCCCGTCGATCCGATGTTTGGTGCAATTGCAGCCTTGTCCTCAGCGCTATTTTGACCGGACGACCTTCTGCGCCGCCGAGGTGGTGCCGTCCTTGAACGTCACCTGCACGGTCGCGAACTCGGAGTCCTTTGGCACGCTGGTAAAAATATCGTCACCAACCTCATACATTTTTTCGGTCGGCTTGAATTTGAAAGTCTGATCGAGTGCCTCGCTATTGAGCGAATAGTGCACCTCTTTGATGATCGGGCGATATGACATCAGCGTGGTGAAATAGAGGAGCACTTTCCCGTCGTAATCACGAAAGCTCAGCCATGCTCCTGAGGCGGCATTGAGCATCATTTTTCCCTGCGCGAACTGCTCGTCGGTCGTGGAAAACCTGAGCGTGTATGGACCATTCGTCTGCTCGTTCTTGTCCACATATTTCACCTCGATACTGTGCTCGCCGGGTGGAAGGTTTGGCAGCGGAAGGTGCAGGTTCACCATGGGTAAACCAGTCTGCGGATTACGGTTCGGGAGATGGCCCGTGGACTGGAAATCGCCTTTCCCGTCAAGCTTGTAGAAGAGCTCTTTCGCCTTGAAATCCGTCAACCCGAAGACGACGGCCCAGCCGGCATTGCTCTGCTGCGGACTGACCGTCACCGGATTTTCGAGGACCTTCTCCGGCATGCTGGAAAGCTTTGCCCAGCGAACTTCCGCGGCGTCAGCCCACTTTTGCGCCTCCTTTTTATCCAGAAAATATTTTTGGAATTTTCCGGCAGCCTGCGCTTCGCGGAACTTCTCGAGCCACTCCTTTTCCGTGCGCTGTTCAGCGAGTGTCTGATCGCCTCGCCTGGCTTCAGAATATTCCTGACTGATCAGCCACGCGAGCGGACCGAAGCCGGGATGACTCGCAGCGAGCACCTGAAGTTTCGAGAGACGCGCTTCTCCGTCGTCGAGCAAATCGACCGCAGTTTGGTAGGAAACAGTGGGGGGCTTCAGTTCGTCGCCGAAATGATGAATGGCCTCGATGGCGCCCGCTATGCCCTCCGAGGCCTTCAGCATGGCCGAATAACTCAGCCACGGATCGAGCGCTTCGAGATTCGCGGAAAGGTACTCGGTGTATTCCTTGCGCGCCGCGGCGAAGTTGCCGCCAAGCTCGTGGACGCGCGCATTATGATAATGCTCCTCGGGAGTCTTGGGCGACGCGATGAGGCCGCCGGTCGAGGAAAGAGAATCGAAATGCTTCGCGATCTTTTCCAAGTCCCGACTGGTTTTGTCCTGACCACGCACCAACCAAATAACCAGGACCGCGATGAGGCAGAGCAGAGCGGCCACGCCGACAGCCCATTGTTTTACCCCGCGACGCAGTTTCGTTAGGTCGTCGCGCAGCTTGAGAATGCCCGCTTCCAAAGCTTCGCGGCTTGCCAGCGGATGGAAAAGATGCGTGTCGGCTTTCAAGACCTGGCGATAAGCGGCCTGCAACTGGCGCAGCTCCTCCGGCTCCGGTTCGTGCGCGTCGATAGGAAAGCTTTCATCGATGAATAGGTACCAGACCTTTTTTCCACGCTGTCGCGCGTAAAGCGCTTCGTACTGAGTGTAGCTTACGCGACCAAACTCCTTATCCGCAGCGGGCGCTTGCGCGCCGTAGCAGCGCCCGACGAGCTGGACTACGCCTTTGCATTGATCGATTTGTCGGCGCAAAATCTCGCGAAGATCTCCGCCTTCCGTGCCGAAAATGTCCTGCCAAACAGGCTCGTAACCGAGAAAAGTAAGGGTATTGGCAACAAGCTGCCGGGCGCTTCGAAGTTCCTGGCTGACTGCGGAAATGAAAATCGTCGGGCGTGGGGACACCGCAGGGAAAGCTTATATCAAGTTGAGCTCGGTCTTACAAGAGCGGAGTCGCGCGGCACCATCACGGCTGCGACTGCAAGTTTTGATCAAGTTTCTCCAGTGCGCGCCTGAGCGGGTGACCCGGCCGCCAAGCTTGCGGTGCAAGCTCGCGCAGCTTGGCGACTATTTCTTTTGCTTCGCTGATCTTCAGCTCATGAAAGAGAGTGAAGGCCAGTCCGTATTCGGATTCCAATGTTAAGGGGTGCTCGCCGCCCAAGACTTTGGTTCTTGCGGCGACCACCTTTCTGTATTCGGCCTCAGCTTCAGGAAATTTATGTTCTTCGCGAAAAGTGGCCGCGAGGCTGTCTTGAAATGTAAGTGTGTGCGGATGTTCCGGGCCCAACACTTTGATGCCCAAATCGACAACGTCACGCAGCTCACTCTCGGCTTGGGCGTAGTCGCCCTTCCGGTCAAGAACGTGAGCGAGGTTGTTGCGAAGCATTAGAATCATAGGATGCTCCGGCCCCAACCTCTTCTTCCGAACCTCGAGAATGCTGCGGTACTCGGCTTCAGCTTCCTGAAGTCTATTTTGAAATAAGAGAGCAGAGGCCAACGCATGGCGGCTATTGAGAGTGTCAGGGTGGTCGCGACCGAGCACCTTCGTCTGAATGTCAATGACTCCACGCAGCTCCGTTTCGGCCTCCGAATGTTTGCCTTCTTTATTCAGCACAAAGCCCAGATTGGAGCGCGCCGCCAACGTATCGGGATTCTCTTTGCCAAGAAACTTTTCTTGAATTCGGATAACGTCTCGCGCTTCCGTTTCCGCAGCGGCAGGCTTGCCCTCGAAATCAAGGGCGGTGACCAGACCTACTCGGCTGCGCAGCGTTTCTGGACTCTCGGGGCCCAGCGCTGCCGTGCGAACGACGATCACCTTCCGGTAAACACTTTCCGCCTCTCCATATTTTCCCTGCTGCATCAGCCCCTGCGCGATTTCGTGCTGGATGCGTGCCCATTCCTTCGGGTCGCGTTGTTGATCCGTTAATTTCTCAGCATCGCGCAAATGCCGAAGCGCGTCTGCGTACTTTATGCGGCGCTGCGCCGAGAGGGAGGCGAGTTCAAACGCCCGGATCGCTTGGCTCGTCTTCGGTGTGGGCGCTTTCTGCGCCTGACCAGCAACCTGCAAGGCGAGACGTTCCGCCTCATCATAATCCCTGGCCACAAAAGCGGCGTTGGCCCGTTCGTAGCTGGTCGCGTCCGGCGCGCCTTTTAGTTGCTTGGCTAATTGCGGAAGTTTTTCGCGCAACAATTTAGGCTCAATACCCAGCTTCCTGCCCAATTCGGCATACACTTGCTCTTGCGTGGCAGCTGCGTCCTGCTCAGGTCGTGATTGCTGCACCTGTGCTTCGACATTGGGATATTCCGCGATGCCGCGGCGTAGCTTTGACATTTCCGCCGACATTGCAGTCACGGCCTGACGAGTCTCGCCAATCTCACGCGCCGCTTGCCGCTGACTTCGCAACAACCAGATGCCTAATGCAACACTGACAACGAGTAAAATCGCCACAGTCGCGGCCCATTGTTTCACACCGCGACGCAGCCGAGTGAGATCGTCGCGCAGTTTAAGCACGCTCATTTCGAGCCCTTCCCGACTGGTCAGCGGATGAAAGAGATGCGTGTCAGCTTGAAGACGCCGCCGATATGTGTCTTGAAGCGCCCGCAATTCGTCGGGCTCCGCACCACATGGGTCCGCAGGAAAGTGTTCGTCGATAAAAAGATACCAAACTTTCTTGCCTTGCTCACGGGCGTAGAGCGCTTCGTACTGCGTGTAGCTCACGCGCCCAAATTTCTCATCGAATTGGGGAGGCTCGGCCCCATAACACTTGCCGACCAGCTGCACGACACCGTTGCACTCGTCGATTTGCTTTCGCAATACTTCCCGCAGATCGCCGCCTTCGGTTCCGAAGATGTCCTGCCAAACCGGTTCGTAGCCGAGAAACATCAAGGTGTTGGCGACGAGCTGACGCGCGCTTCTCAGCTCGGCGGTAACTGCAGAAATGAAAACAGGCGGACGCGGTGACACCGTGAAAAACCACCTATCAAGTTGAGGTCAATCTTACAAGGTTGAAGCAGCGTTAATTGGCCGGACGTGGTACGTTGGCAAAGTACCGTAGCCTTTCGCAAGCGGCGTTTGTCCGACATAGTCGCAACTGAAGCTGCTGGTGCGACACGCGGCCGCGAGCGCGGCGAAGGCTTCGCTCGCGTAAACCTGTCCCGGCGGTGTAATCGGTTCGATGCGTGCGGCGCGGCTCACGTGCGTTCCGCTGTAAGTCCGGCTTCCTGTGATCGGGTCAACGAATTCGTAAACGGGACCAGCATGCAACGCAATGCGAAGACTCAGATCGGCGGGCAATCCTTTCTCATCCCATTTTGTTGTCCCAACCAGGTCCGCCAGTTGTAACGCAAATTTTCCGGCAAGATCGACATCGGAAAAAACAAAATAGAGTCCGTCGCCCCACGTGTTCTTCCCAATGATCGTGTTCCGAAATTGCTCGCTCAGTTGCGCGATGGCGCCGAGAAAGTGTTGCACGAAGCGCGGAACTTCCGGTTCAGGCAATTTACTGAAGCCGACCGCGTCGGCGAAAAGCAGCGCGACGATGCGAGAAGCAAAACCGCTCGATTCTGCGAAGGGCACAACGTCCGCCAATCGGACGGACTCGTCTGGTGGCGAGCTGGCAGCGCCGGTCTTGGGGCGCGACCCGCCTTCGGTCGCCGCAACGACCTTCGGTCTGGCAGGCGGTGCGCGTCCCTCCGGTCGCGCAATCTTCGCAAGATCAACAATTTCCGGTTCGTAACCGAGAGTTTGCCAATTTTGCACCGCACTGGCTGCGCCACCGGGCCCGTCGCCCGGCGTTCCATCCCAAACCGCCAGGGGAACGAGAGGCGTATCGAGCTGTCGCGCATGAATCGCGGCCAGCCCGAGAAGCATGTCGTTGCAAAAATCATACGAAATGCCGCCGATCTCGAGCCGCTGCGTTGAGACCGTGATGACGCGCGCAACTCGCGTGAGCACGCTCTCAAACCGCGCCCGCCAATCAGAACCGGGAACGAAATCCACGCTGTCGCGAATGAATTGTTCCTTTTCGTAGGGCAATGCGACCGAAACCTTCGCGTCGATATCGAGCATTGCCTCGATAAAAAGAATGTCCGAACCACAAGCCGCCGAGGAAAATCCGAATCCCGGTTTCAACTTGTTGATCTTGTTGCGAATTTCTCTTGCAACGAACGGTTCGAGTTCGCTCGGAAAACGCGGTGACGGCCGATCCGGTCTGTCGATCATGTGTCCGGCAAAGAGAATCACGCACGGAATCTTCAGGTACTTATCGATCCAATCTTTGTCATCATTCCAATGTTGAAGAATCAGACGCGCGTTGCGGCGGCTTGATTGCAAATCGCCATAACGATCTTTTCCTTGGTCGGCCGCGCGCGCGTACCATTCTTCGGCTTGCGATTGATCGCGCAAGATCAGCGCGGCTTCACCAAGGGCCGCGAGTTTCCAGTACGAATCCTCGCTAGGATCTTCGATCTCTTTTAAACATTCATCGCGAACTTTGCGCGCAAGCTCGCGGGCACGATCAATCTCGTCGCAGAGCAAGCTCATCGTCGCGGCGTTGATTCCGGTCCAATAGCCGCCGGTCGCCTCATATGCTTGCGCGTAGATTCCAGTTGCACGTTTCAAAAACTCTGCGCGCTCACGGTCAGTCGGGGCGTAGGCAGCCAGATCTTTGTACGTTCGGCCGAGCATCCCAAGCGTTTCTTCATCGGCCTGCCCTTCACAGCGCAATTCTTCGAGAATTTCATTCGCGCGCTCGCTCGCGCCGCTGCGCGCGAGGGCAAGCCCTTGCAACTGACGCAATCGGACGTCGCTCACAAAGATCGACAATCCTTCCCGGACCACGTCGAACGCGAGGAGCGGCTCGCCTTGTTGCAAAATCTTTTGCCCGAGCGCGCGATAAATTTCGGGCGAGTGCGACCATTCTGCGGTGTCGCGCGTACGCCAGATCGACATCAGCTGCGCGAGATCAGCGCTGACAACGGACCGAAGCAAATTGTCGATCTTGCCGGACACGACGTGAATACTATTTCTTCACCGCTCTTTGCCGAAGAACGAACTCAGCCAGCGGCAAATCTCGCGGGTAGGTAATCTTGAAATTGAAATCGTCGTTAGGCACGAGAACGACTTTGCGGCCGAGGTATTCGACTGCGGAAACTTCGTCCGTGACCGAAATATTTTTGGCCGTGACGGTTTCGTGAGCTTTAATCAACAATTCGCGCTCAAAAATCTGTGGCGTCTGCATGGCAAAGAGTTGATGTCGATCCACTGATTCGCTGACAACACGATCGACATCGGCGCGTTTGAGCGTGTCGGTGATCGGATCCGCCAACGCGGCAGCGCCCTGTTCGCGGCAAGCTTGATAGACGCGCTCGATTTGCTCGGCTGTGATCAGCGGTCGCGCGGCGTCGTGCACGGCAACATAGCGCGCATTTTCGGTCAACTGTTTCAGACCGGCGCGAACCGAATCCTGCCGGTGCTCGCCGCCGGCGACAACTGATTGGATCTTCTTCCAATTTTGATCGCGCACGAGCTTTTCCAAGTCACGATGTCGATCTTCGCGGGTGACAACGATAATTTGTGAAACAGACTTCGCGTTTTCGAACGCGGCGATTGTGTGTGCGAGGACTGGTTTACCAAG
Source organism: Chthoniobacterales bacterium (assembly GCA_035567015.1). Taxonomy (GTDB): domain Bacteria; phylum Verrucomicrobiota; class Verrucomicrobiia; order Chthoniobacterales; family UBA10450; genus AV133. The sequence goes on from DATMPQ010000133.1 coordinate 8,177, forward strand.
AATGGTCTCGAATAGTTTGTCGAAGCCCATGCGCTGGCTGCTGCCTGCGCCAACCATGATGGCAGTGAGCATGCTCATGGCGTTACATCGTGAATCGTTAAATCGTTAAATCGATTCACGAATCTCGATTCTCGAATCACGAACCGAGCTGTCGTGTCACTTCCTGGCTGAGCGTTTTGCCGTCGGCACGGCCGCCGACTTTGGCTTGGAGCGCTTTCATAACCGCACCCATTTGCGCTTTCGATGTCGCACCGATCTCTGCAATTGTTTCACGTACAACTTTCGACAGCTCGTCGGCGCTCATCGCTTGCGGCAAATACGCGTTCAAGATCGACAACTCCTTTTTTTCTTTCGCCGCGAGCTCGGCCCGCCCGCCCTTCTCGAAGCTTTCGATCGAGTCTTGTCGTTGCTTCGCTTGCTTGCGAATCACCTGGGCGGCCTCCGCGTCACTCAGCTCGGCTTGCGCGCCTGATTTTTCGATTGCGGTATACTTCAGGGCCGATTTGAGCATGCGCAGGACGCCGAGCGTGGTCGCATCTTTGGCGCGCATCGCTTCTTTCAAATCGGAATCGAGACGCTCTTGAAGAGTCATCTCTGCAGGCTACGGCAACGAACCGGCAGCGCAACCCTGCAAAATTGCCTAACGAATCGCAAGCGACGGCTGTGCGATATTTGACGAGATGATCTGTCGCGGATGAATGGCAGCCGGGATTTCGAGCCAGCCAGCCTCGTCAAAGAACCAGGAGCGGCGCTCGAGTTTAACAAAAAGTGCAGGAGCAGATGAAAAGGTATCGATCGGAATTGTAAGCTCGCCTACGAACGCGTTGCCGTGATAGCGTGCTAAACCGACACAGCGTTCAGTGGCAGCATCGCGCAGTTCGATACGGCAAGAGTGAACCGGAAGCTGCACCCTGAGACAACGCCAAGCTCCCTCGACATCTCGGCCCAAAATATAAAGAGTCGGTTCCGCCGCGCCTATCGGTTTTACGGAAAGCCGAAGATCCAAGCGAAGCGTATGCGGTTGTCTCAAAATCGAGCGAATGGAACCATCCGCGATGGTTGTTTCGCGGGCGCGGAGCTTGAGCAATCGCTCGGGTCGGGTCGCGTAGGCGAGGAAGCGCCGGCGCGACAATTTGATTTGCGTCTTGTGACAGCGAATCGCGAGGAGTTTGATCGCCGTTTCGCTTTTTGATTGTCGCAGTCTCGTGGCCCGCTCGAAAAACGCAGCGCTCTTGCCATGAACCACGTAACTCCACGCAGACATTTGCAGGTCTTCGGGTAGAAGATCGTCTGAGACGAGTCGAAGCATCACCGCGAGCGCGCTGTGATCGGGATGAGTGTCAGCAATTGACGGAATCAAGAGATGGGTAGGCGCCCAGTCGACTATCATTGCCGCAAATCGCTCAAGCGTCGCTCGACAATCTTGCATCAGCAGATTCGTCAAGCCTTGGTCGGGTAAGGCGAGAAAACGCGCATCCGATGCGCGGACGCCAAGGACACGTAAAGCCGCCAACGCTTCGGCGCGACGCAGTTTTCCCCAGCGTTTGCGATCGGTCGCGTTCAATCGCCACTTCCGTTCGAGTACGCGCTGCGGCCACGGATTGTCGTCCCCATCCGTGGCGTAGATCACACGAATCGTGCTGCCAGCCCGGACAACGCGATGCAAAGCGATGCCGCACGCAAGCGCTTCGTCATCCGGATGCGGCGCGATGAGCATCAATCTCGATGCGGAGTTAAACGCGGGAATCATAACAGTGACCGCTTGTCCACGAAAATCTAGCGGGCCGCGGCGACATTTTGAATTGAAACCTGCGGGCGATTAACTCGTTGCGCCAATTCTTTCGGCGCAATTCCGCGCCGACTCCGCGTCACTCGCCGAAACAACCTCGACATCTTTGCGCGTGCGCTTGAGCAAACCGGCGAGCACCCCGATGGAGCCAAGCTCGATAAATAATTCGCAGCCGCGCTCAAGCAGCCGCTCCATGCAATCAAGCCAGCGGACCGTGGCGGTTACTTGATCTTGCAAAGTGCGCCGAATTTCATCGGGAGTTGTTACTTCTTCGCCGGTGACATTGCTGATCACCGCGAAACGCGGCGTTTGTATCGGAATCTCGGCAAGTGCTTCCCCCAACTTCATGTAAGCGCTTTCCATGAGACGCGAATGATAAGCGCCCGCCACGGTGAGCAGCGTCGCGCGCCGAATGCCGTATTCCTTCGCCACGCCGATCGCAGCTTCGACTTTCGCGAGCTCGCCCGAAATCACGATCTGCCCCGGAGCATTGATGTTGGCAACATCGACATCTTCATCCGCAGCCAATTGGCGCACCTCATTTTCCAATCCGCCGATCATCGCCGCCATTCCACCAACGGTTGCTGCGCAAGCTTCATCCATGAGTTCGCCGCGCTTCTGCACCAGTTTCAGTCCCGTTGCGAAATCGAATGTTCCCGCAGCTGCGTGCGCCGTTATTTCGCCTAACGACAATCCAGCTGCGGCATCGATCGGAAAGTCGTCGGCTAGTTCACGCAGAACCGCGAGAGAAGCAAACCCATGAACATAAAGCGCCGGCTGACAATTGGACGTCTTCGTCAGTTCTTCTATGGGGCCGTTCCACATCACCTCACTCAGCTTTTGGCCCAGGATTTCATCCGCTTGCCCAAACAAGTGGGCCGCGACGGGAAATTGCTCGGCCAAGTCCCGCCCCATTCCGACGACTTGCGCTCCTTGTCCGGCGAACAAAAGCGCGACCTTTCTTGTCATACGCCGGTGTAGTTAACGCTCTTCACTTCGCAGCGCGAGCGCATTCTGTTTCTGGGGACCATAGGCCGGTGGCCTGCAGCAGCGAGCGCGACGGATACTTTTACGCTTGCGCGCTCTGGTTGACTCGCGAGCGTAAATGCAGTTGTCGATCTTATGGCTTTCACGACGCGCGAGATTGAATCGCCTGATCCGGTGACGCGCGTGGTCGCGGCGGATGCGAAGTTGCGTCACGCCGACGATGACATCGGCGAAAAGATGGTGCTGAACATGGGGCCGTCGCATCCGGCGACGCACGGTGTGCTGCGGCTCGTGCTCGAGCTCGACGGCGAAATCATCACAAAAGCGACGCCCGATGTTGGCTTTCTCCATCGCGGAGACGAGAAAATCGCGGAGAACATGCAATACAATCAGTTCGTCCCCTACACCGACCGACTCGATTATCTCGCGCCGCTTTCCAATAACGTCGCTTACGCGTTGGCGGTGGAGAAATTAATGGGCTGGGAAATTCCGCCGCGCGGAAAGGCGATTCGCACCATTTGCTGCGAAACCTCGCGCATTTCGTCGCACCTGCTCGGTCTCGGCGCGATGGCGCTCGATCTTGGCGCGATGACGGTGTTTCTTTACACGTTCACTGAGCGCGAAAAACTTTACGATCTTTTTGAATTGCTGACCGGCGCACGTTTCACCACCTCATATACGCGGGTCGGCGGACAAATTCGCGATCTTCCCGAAACTTTTATCCCGCGGCTCAAGAAATTTCTCGATGAATTCCCTCCGAGTCTGAACGAATGCGACAAGTTGCTGACACGGAATCGCATCTTTGTCGATCGAACCAGGGATATTGGCGTGATTTCAAAGGATCGCGCGATTGCCTACTCATTGTCCGGGCCGAATTTGCGCGGCTGCGGAATCGAACATGATCTGCGGCGTAAACACCCTTATTTGGATTACGAGAATTACGATTTCGACGTCGTGGTCGGGAGCGCGGGAGATTGTTACGATCGTTACCTCGTGCGCATCGAAGAGATACGACAAAGCGCGCGCATTTTGCGGCAGGCGATCGACAAGCTTCCGAGCGGTCCGATTAACGTTGCGGACTGGAAGAACATGACGCCGCCGAAATCGCGCGTGATGACTAAGATGGAAGAACTGATCCATCATTTCATCGTCGTCACGGAAGGACTCGACGCGCCGCCGGGCGAAGTTTATTTCGCGGCGGAAAACCCGAAGGGCGAGCTTGGTTTTTACATTAATAGCAAAGGCGGCGGTGTACCGCACCGGCTGAAAATTCGGGCGCCCTCATTTGTTAATCTCAGCATCCTGCCGGAGCTTCTGCCCGGCTGCATGGTCAGCGATATTGTCGCCGTGCTGGGTAGTCTGGACTTCGTCATGGGCGAATGCGACAGATGAACATGTCGCCGAACCTTGTGAAACAAGGCAGCTCCTTCAATGGAGACGAACCAATGCGTGAAAATTACAAACAGAAGGAGCTGGGCGACCCAGCTGATTGTCCCAATCGGCTGCCTTTGGCGCGAAGCGGGTCGAGGTTGCAGTCAATGGCGCGGAGCGGAATGAAAGCGCTTCTCGTGCTCGTGCTCATGCTCGTAATCGGGATTTCGTGCGTTGGTAAGCGGATCACAAAAGCGAACGTGGACGAAGTTGCCGAGGGAATGTCGAAAAAACAGGTGGAATCGATTCTGGGCCCGCCCACGTCCATCGACAACAAGGATTTCCTCATCATGAAGAAGACGACCTACGTTTATCGCCAGGGAAAAGATGTAGTGACGATCGTCTTCAAGGACGACAAGGTGCAAGCGAAGGACAGCACGTTGTCCGAATAAGCCTTCTCTTCAGTGGACTCGACGAGCACGAACGTTCCCGCCGAGCTGGAGCGGAAAATGGATGAGGCGATTGCGCGTTATCCGCTAGATCGACAACGAAGCGCGGCCATGCCGCTGCTACATTTGTGGCAGGAACATTTCGGCTTCATCAGCGATGAAGGTGTGAATTGGATCGCGGCCAAGCTCAACTTGCAGCCGATCAACCTACTCGAGCTCGTCACCTTCTACCCCATGTTCCGGCAGCAAAGCGCGGGCAAGAAGCACATACGCGTGTGCCGCACGTTGAGCTGTGCGATGGCGGGAAGTTATCGGCTTATGGAAAAATTTTGCGAAATCGCCGGCATCGACCGCAAGATCGACAAGCAGGAAATGCACAATCCCATTTCTGTCAGCGCGGACGGAAATTACAGCATCGAATTCGTCGAATGTCTGGCCAGTTGCGGCACCGCGCCGGTTTGCATGATCGACGATGATCTACATGAAAATGTGCAGCCTGATGCGGCGAACATTCTTTCCAATCCGCAATCCGCAATTCGCAATCCGCCATCGCCTCACCCGCTCGAGCATCGGCTCGTTTTCAAAAACATTGGGCGTCCGGACTGGAAGACCGACATCGACACATACATCGGCGACGGCGGCTATGAGCAATTAAAGAAAGCCGTGACGATGTCGCGGATCGACATCGTCAACGAAGTAAAGACTTCGGGCCTGCGCGGCCGTGGCGGTGCCGGATTTCCCTGCGGCGTGAAGTGGAGCTTTATCAAGCCGGATGAGAAGAAGCCGGTTTACTTAATCGCCAACGCGGATGAATCCGAGCCCGGGACCTTTAAGGACCGCTACATCATTCATGAGGATCCGCATCAATTGCTCGAAGGCATCCTGATCTCCTGTTTCGCCCTCAATGCGCACATCGCGTACATATATATAAGGGGCGAATTTCCCGAGGGCGCAAAAATCCTCGAGCACGCCATCGAAGAGGCGCGTCAGCACAATTTCCTTGGGAAAAACATTCTGGGCTCAGGGTTCGATGTCGATGTGTATATCCATCGCGGAGCCGGCGCTTACATTTGCGGCGAAGAAACTGGCCTGATCGAATCGCTTGAAGGCAAGCGCGCTTATCCGCGCATCAAGCCACCCTACTTTCCGGCCGTGCTCGGTCTCTATATGTGCCCGACGATCGTAAACAATGTCGAGACGCTTTGTCATGTGAAACACATCATCGCGATGGGCGGCGCGAAATATTCCCAGTTGGGCCGGCCTAACAACACCGGCACCCGCATCGTCTGCGTGAGCGGCGACGTGCAACGCCCGGGTTATTTTGAAATAGAAGTCGGCGCCGTAACGATGGGGCAGTTGATTTACGATATGGCCGGCGGTTTGAAATTCGGACGAAGGCTAAAAGCGGTCATCCCAGGCGGAAGTTCCGCGAAAGTTCTGCGCGCGGATGAACGATTCAAACTCAAGCAAAAACAACCCGATGGATCGACAATCGAACGTGAGATGTCGATCGATGAAATCCCGATGGATTTCGATTCGCTCACCGCGGCGGGTTCGATGGCTGGCTCCGGCGGTGTGATCGTGCTGGATGATTCGCGTGACATGGTCTGGACTCTCAACAACATCAACGAGTTTTATGCGCACGAATCGTGCGGTCAGTGCACCCCTTGCCGCGAAGGGGCGTTGTGGATGAAAAAAATCACCGATCGCATGTTGCTCGGGGGCGGTGTGATTGAGGATCCGCGAACGTTGAAAACAATTGGAGATAATATTGCCGGCCGAACCATCTGCGCTTTCGGCGAAGCCTGCGCCTGGCCGACACAAAGTTTTGTCGAGAAATTTCCAGATGAATTTGCCGCCCGGGCCCGAAAGCCAGCCCCACCGCCTTTGCCACCGGAATACACACCGGAAGAATTAGTCGAACACGAAACAATTCCAACCAGTTCGCTCGCACACGATCCGGGTTGGGAAAAAGCCGGCGCCGCAGGAACGATTTAATTCTTACTCTTTCTCATGCTCCTGCTCTCGCTCTATCCTCGGAAATGAAAGCGTATTTTGATCACGAAAAGCTGAATGCATATCAACTCTCACTCGCCCTTAACGAGTCGGTCGGCGAATTCCTCAGCTCAGTCGAAGCAAACGCCGCAGCAAAGGATCAACTGATCGCGCCGCGACAAGCATTCCGCTCAATATTGCTGAAGGGAATGGAAAGTTTTCCAAGAAAGATCGCGCCCGATTTGTCGATATCGCGCGCGGGTCAGCCCTCGAGTCAGCAGCGAGCCTTGATGTCTTGGTTTCGCGTAAGTTAACGACAAAGGCGCGTGTTGATCCCGCAAAACACCTGTGGTTCAAATCGTCAATATGCTTATTGGGCTGCTGAAAGCGCTCGGCTACTGTTTTGATTCTGGAACCGCGATGATGCGCGAGGAACCGGACTTCGCATTCGGTTCTGAGCAAGAGAAAGAATAAGATTGAACGATGAGTGAGGGATCGACGGCAGCGCCCATGTTCCATGTCCAGATCGATGGCGTGTGGCGCCAATTCCCGAAAGGCACGCGCGTGATCGAGGCATGCGAGCAGGCCGGGAGTTATGTCCCGCGATATTGTTATCACAAGAAGCTGAGCTCGCCTGGCAATTGCCGGATGTGTTTGATTGAGATGGGCATGCCGAAACTCGGACCCGATCGCAAACCCGAGCTCGGCGCCGACGGCAAACCCGTTATTAACTGGATGCCCCGCCCCCAAATTTCGTGCGCGCAGGACATCGCCGATGGAATGGGCGTGCGCACAAATTCGCCGCTGGCGAAAGAATGCCAGCGCGGCGTTATGGAATTCCTCCTCATCAATCATCCGCTCGATTGTCCAATTTGCGATCAGGCCGGCGAATGCCGCTTACAGGAATTTAGCGTTCAGTACGGGACGGCTGAGTCGCGTTTCCTCGAAAATAAGGTCAAGAAACCGAAGAACGTCGTGCTCGGGCCGCGCGTCACGCTCGACGATGAGCGCTGTATTCTTTGCTCGCGCTGCATCCGCTTCTGTCAGGAAATCGCGAAGGACGACGTGCTTGGCTTTGTCGATCGCGGCAGCCACACTGTCCTCACCGCGCATCCTGGCAAGCGGCTGGAAAATAACTATTCGCTCAACACCGTGGACATTTGCCCGGTCGGCGCACTCACCTCAACGGACTTCCGATTCAAGATGCGCGTCTGGTTTTTAAAGGAAACGAAGAGTATCTGCACCAGCTGCGCGACTGGTTGCAACACGCTTATCGGCACGCGCGAGGATATTATCTACCGCCAAACGCCGCGCGAGAATAATGCGGTCAACTCTTGCTGGATGTGCGATTATGGGCGGCTCAATTTTGGCTATCTCGAATCGGAAAACCGATTGCTCGAGCCGCGTATCTCTTCCGAAGAGAAGCTGGCCGCGGTCGATTGGAAGACCGCGATTACCCAGGCCGCGCTGCAACTGAGACAATTTAGCGGTGGGGAA
>DATMPQ010000134.1:0-2603 GCA_035567015.1 Chthoniobacterales bacterium
GAAGAATGCTTCATCGATGCGACGTTCGTTATGGCCAAAGGTGGCGGGTCGGAAATCGGACCAACGAAGCGCGGAAAAGGCATGAAAATCATGGCGATTGTGGATCGCCATGGGTTGCCGCTCTCGGTCAGCACGCACGCAGCGAACCATCACGAAGTCCGCTTGGTGCAGCTCTGCTTCGACTTCTACATGATCGAAGCCAAGCCGGAGAATTTGATCGGCGATCGCGCCTATGACAGCGATCCGCTGGACGAGGAGCTGCGAAACAACGGCATTGAGATGATTGCGCCGCATCGTTCCAATCGCAGCAAGCCGCCCACGCAAGATCGGCGACGGCTAAGCCGCTACATGCGGCGCTGGCTGGTCGAGCGCTTCTTCGCCTGGATACAATGGCAACGTCGCATCCTCGTCCGCTGGGAGTACCACGCTCAGAACTTCCTCGGCTTTGGTGTGCTGCAGAAGACGCAAAGAAAGGAGGGCAACAGCAAATGGTGTCGTAAAGCTGCATGAAAGATGAGGGTGGGCCCCTCGAGATCGGCGTGCAGGCGCAGGTCTCAAACCGCTTCAAGCTGCTGCGGTGAAGCGCCGTGGTGGTGAGCGTTGGAGCAAAAGCTCAAGGCAAGAACCTCGAGCAGGTGCGCATCCGAAAGACGAACGAAAGTGAACCTACCGAAGACGCGTCGTTAAGAAGCTAAGCGTCGTCAAAACCAGGAGCGCGAATCTCTTCTGGGATAAGTCTGTCGGGTGCCTGATGACTGGGCAGACGGCGACCGGCGTAAAGGAGGCGTGAGTCGGATGCAGGCTTTTGTGCGGAACTGCAGGAACCAGTGCTCTGATGGAAAGGGAGAAGCACAAGCGACGAAAATCGCGAGGCGAGAGTACCGAAGCGGAGCACTGGGACGGACCGATCCGCAGTAGTGATGAAGGCCCTGTAATGGGGACGGAGCGAAGGGATCGGGTCAAGCAGTCGTATGGTCGAAACAACTGGAAACAGGAAGATGCAGATTTATACGACGGACAAACCGTTCAATATTGCTAAGAAGCAAGTGTACGAAGCGTACAAAGCGGTCAAATCCAAAGCGGGCGCGGCCGGTGTTGATCGACAGACGATCGAGCAGTTTGATTCCAACTTGCGGAGCAATCTCTACAAGCTCTGGAACCGGATGAGTTCGGGAAGCTACTTTCCACCGCCGGTGCGCGCCGTCTCCATTCCCAAGAAGACTGGAGGCCAGCGGATTTTAGGTGTACCCACCGTATCGGATCGAGTGGCTCAGATGGTTGTCAAGCAAATCATTGAGCCGGATCTGGAATCAATATTTTTGGCAGACTCCTATGGCTATCGGCCGGGGAAATCGGCACTCGATGCTATCGGCGTCACGCGCAAGCGGTGCTGGAAATACGACTGGGTTCTAGAATTCGACATCAAAGGTCTGTTCGACAACATTGACCACGAACTTCTGCTGCGGGCTGTCCGGAAGCACGTGACGTGCAAATGGGCGCTGCTCTACATCGAACGATGGCTGACGGCGCCAATGGAACACGATGATGGTACGAAGGCCGAGCGAACGCGTGGCACCCCGCAAGGGGGCGTCATCAGCCCGGTTCTGGCAAACCTGTTCCTGCATTACACGTTTGATCTCTGGATGACGCGGATGCACCCAGACCTCCCGTGGTGTCGGTATGCAGACGATGGGTTGGTCCACTGCCGGAACGAGCAAGAAGCGCTGGCACTCAAAGCAGAGCTTCAGGCGCGGCTGGCACAATGCAACCTGGAAATGCATCCGACGAAAACCAGGATCGTTTACTGCAAGGACGAGAACCGTAAAGGCACGTATCCGGATGTTCAATTCGACTTCCTCGGATACAGCTTTCGGCCCCGGTTGGTCAGACGCTCCAGAGACAACACTCTATTCTGGGGCTTCAACCCGGCGGTCAGTGCCTCAGCGCTGAAGGCCATGCGGGCAACGATTCGGGAACTGAACCTCCGACATCGAACAGACTTGCCTATGGATGAGATCGCCCGGCAGATCAATCCGCTCCTGCGAGGGTGGATCGAATACTACGGACGATATGCGCCGTCGGCTCTGTACCCCTTGCTCAGATACGTCAATCAGATGCTACTAGCTTGGGCGATGCGGAAGTTCAGGCGCTTCAAAGCGCACAGGATCCGCGCGAGTCGCTTTCTGCAAAGATTGGCTCAGGAAAACGCGGGCCTGTTCGTACATTGGCGGCTCGGTATGACCGGCACGTTTGCTTGATGGGAGCCGAGTGAGGCGAGAGTCTCACGCTCGGTTCTGCGAGAGGCTGGCGGTGAAATTCCCCGGCCTACTCACCTCCAGCTCGCCTGCCTCGTTGTCCTCTTCAGACGATTCTGAGATAGGTTCTAATGACTTGCCGGAAGTTTTCCGCCGCGCTCAGACTAGTTGCTCGGTTGTAGTGCTCCATAGTAACGCGCGGGTCGGCATGGTGCAAAACGGCACTGCCAAGATAGGGGTTCGCGCCGCCGTAGACGGCGGCAGCGGACGCGGCACAGGTCCGAAACATATGAGGGCCCAGCTTTACGCCTATTGTGGAAAGGGTGGTGGTTCTAATCACGCGTGCCA
>DATMPQ010000135.1:0-2867 GCA_035567015.1 Chthoniobacterales bacterium
AGGAGCTCCGGGTGCACTTTCGGATTTCCGCGCAACGTGTCACCGATAATGACGAAGAGGAAATAGCTGACGGCCACGATCAAGCCCATGGCAAAGCCAACCGAAGTCTCGCGGCGGTGGGCAGTAACGCCAAGCGGCACACCGATGATGGCGAACGCGATGCAGGCGAACGGAAATGAAAAACGTTTGTTTATTTCTGTTCGGCTGGCGCTGCGCTCCCGCTGGTCTTCGCTCTTCAGTTGATCGAGTAGTTGCTCGATCGATAACGCGGAACGGTACGGTCGTTTTTTCTCTTTCTCGTATAGCTCCTCCAGGCTAATCGGCAAGGTGCCTTCCGCCATATAGATTCCGTCACGAATCTTTCGCAGGTCGTACGGGTCCTTTTCATCGCGCGCTTGATAACGTGCCTGATAAAGATGCATGAGAATTTGTTTGTTCGCCAAATCGGCCTCGAGCATGCCGGTGCGCGCGTAAGTGACTTTTACCGGAAGCAAATTTTTGTTCAATTCAAAGACAGTGATGTTCTCGAGCTTGTTCCCTTCTTTTTTCCCAACATAAATCTTTCGCCCGGGAAATTGATCAATTATCTGATCGCTGCCAAAAAGCGCCATCGGGTTGCTCGTAGCGAGATCAAAAATCGCGCTGCGCAATTTTTCCTGCGCGGCCGGCGCAGCCTGCACGTTGAGCCACAAACAAATCGCGGTACAAACAAGGGTAATCCCGGCGAGCGGAATGCAAATGCGGGAAATGCTCACGCCGCTTGAACGCAGCGCCATCAGCTCGTTATCCGCAGAAAGCCGTCCGAATACGAGCAGAATCGCGGTCAGCAATCCCCACGGAATTGTGAAGATCAGTGAGAACGGGAGCACATAGGCGATGAACGTGATGAGGTATTCCATCGGCACGTCGTGGTTCACCAGCAAAGGGAGAAGCTTGCGGAAAATATTGCCGACGACGAGGACCAGACTCAGCACCGCGATCGCGAAGAGGACGTTGACCAGCAATTCGCGGCTGACAAATCGATCGATCAATTTCATTTGTCAACGTAGAGATTAGCACAACGCAGATTTTTCTTCATGGCGGGATATTACGAGTCCCTATTCAGAGAGTCGTCCATCCACTGATTGCGCGAAGCGCGGGCACTGGATATGGTCGCGTTCGAATTAAGAGAAGCCGGAAGAAAAGAAGCACCGTGCAGTGAACCATCTCCCGATATGAGTCTGACTGCCGTTCCGACCGGGACAACGGCAACGAAAAACACGCTGGTTTGGGGCATGCGTCCCGCACACCTCGCTCTGTTGGGTGTGGCCCTGGTGACGTTCTTTCGATTTTGGTACATGTGCTGCGTCGACCTTGTTCCTGACGAAGCATATTACTGGGTCTGGTCAAAACACTTTGCCCTTTCCTACCGGGACAAGGGTCCCTTGGTCGCTTGGACCATCGCGCTGGGCACGCACCTCTTCGGTGACACGGTATTTGGCGTCCGCTTTTTTGCGGTCCTGCTCAGCGCCGGCACCGCATTTCAGTTGTTTCGGCTTGCCGAGCGATTGTACGACGACCGCACCGCACTTTGGTGTGTTGGCGTCGCGGCGCTAATCCCATTGTTCTCGATCGGATCCATTCTGATGACGATAGATCCCTTGAGCGTGTTTTTCTGGGCTTGGGGCGCGAATCTGTCGTGGACGGCTTTCGAAACCGGGAGAATGCGCTATTGGCTGCTGCTGGGACTGGCGGTTGGCGTCGGTTTTCTCGGAAAGTTCATCAACGTGGTTCAGCTGGTTGGGGTTGCGCTGTTCCTCTGCTGGTCGCAGCCACACCGGCATTTTCTTTTTAGCCGGCAAAGTCTGGCAACGTTGTTTGCGTTTGGAGTGAGTTCGTTTCCGGTGTTTTGGTGGAATGTGCAGACGGGCTGGCTCCATGTTCAGGCGCTGCATGAACGCAGTGGTATCAAGCATTCTTTCGGCATCCATCCCTGGGAATTCCTCCAATACCTGGGCGAACTTTTTGGGGTTGTCTCGCCGCTGATCATGGCTGGCATGGTGGTCGCCATCATCGGACTCTGGCGGCTGCAAGGCGATCAAGCGCGAGTTAAACACCTCTTGAGTCAATTTTTGCCTGTCCAAGTCATGTATTTCCTCCTCGGCCTGAACAGCAAAGGAGAACCCAACTGGATCGGTCCGTCCATGATCACCGGAATTGTTCTGCTTGTCGTCTTTTGGCGGCAACTCATTGCCCGGACCCCAACATGGCGCTGGGCGGCATGGTCCGCGCTGGGCCTGAGTTTGGTGGCGACCGTCTTCCTTCATACCGTAATTTTTCTTCGCCTGCCCTTGAAGTATGACCCTCTCCGCCGGGCCGAGGGCTGGTTGGATTTCGCGCAGCACGTACAGAAAGCTCGCCAACAGACTCAGCCCGACCTGTTGATCGCCAACACCTCCGCACTCGCCAGCATGATGCGGTTCTATCTGCCAGAGCATCCTTTTGTCTATGTGCCACCCGAGGCTTACGGCAAAAACCAGTTCACGCTCTGGCCGGGTTATACAGTCGGGCATGGAACACGGGCACTCTTGGTTACGGTTGGTGGCACGCCATTGCGGCAAAAAATGAAGGACGAGTTCAACCACTCGCAGCAGGTTGATGATTTCTGGTCGGAACACCGCGGCCGGGCGACCACTCGTTTCCGTATCTATTTCCTTCTGAACGACTGATCGGCGGAAGGCACGCTAAACTTGAACGGGACCAAAGTCGATAATGTCGGCGTCCTTCCAGTGCCGGTGCCGGAAATATCGACTTTCAACCAAATCCTCGAGGTCTGCGGGCTCGGCATTGTTGGATTTGCGGCTTCACGGTTGCGTAAGCGCAATCGA
>DATMPQ010000136.1:0-5830 GCA_035567015.1 Chthoniobacterales bacterium
TAGATGTTGAAATAGCTCATGGCCAATTCGCGCAGGCTTCGGTAAACCGGTTCGCGATAACGGCAACCGGTGAAGTTCGATTTGGCCACAGCGCCCCAATGTCCGCGCACTTTGAAGATGGCGACGACGTGATCGGTGTCCTGGTCCGCTTCCAAGTCAAAGATCAACGGCGGGAATCCGAGGACGCGTAAAGCGGCCGCGCCAAAGATTCCGCCTTCCAGGCAAGAGGCGGTGCGATCGCACAAGACTTTTTGCGGCGAACGCGCCGTGTAGCTGAGATTATACGGCAACTCATCGAGAAATCGCTGAACCCCGGCCGGAGTTTTGAGCGCGCGCAGTGTGCGCAACTCCGAGGGGGTGAAACCGAAACTGTTAACGCCTCGCACAAAGGATGCAAAGGTCACGACGAGGCAGACGCAAGAGCATATTTCAACTGATCTGTCCCACGGCGCGGTATCGAGGCGTAGACGGGCGATGACCGCAAAGTGTGGAAGAACAATTTTTGGCGCGGCCGACATCAAAGACGAACACCGCTGGTCGCTGCCGGGAATTTCATGATAAGGTTATGGCATGAGGCGCGTCTTGACGTTGCCGGTCGCGGTTGTCGCAATGGCGATGGCAGCGCTGGCCGCGGACGAACCGCCGCCAGCCGACGCCGATGTTTCGTTCGAAATCGAGCCGCCGCTGTTGATTCCAAATCGATCCGACGAACCGCTGCCTGCGAATGCGGCGGTCACCCCCGCGCCAACTGTCGATCTTGCGCGGCTGGAAAAGGATTTTCAGCGCGCGAAAAGAAACGCCGCTGGCGTCGAACGCTTCTGCAAAATCGGCGCGCTATCGAAAGTGGAGGCGGAGCAGCGCGCACTCCGGGCGATTCGTTTGGAATCCGACCTTGCCAACGCGCGGCTCGCGCAGGCGAAAGCCGAGCTTGCCGCGCAAGAATCTCAACTCGCAGCCGGCGAAAGCACCAAAGACGAACTGGAAGCGGCGAAAACAACGCTCGCGCAACTAACTCAAGCTGCGCAGATCGCCTTGGCAAAACGTGAACGCGCCGAACTCGACGCCGCCGAAGCCAACGTGCGTCGACAACAGAAACTGCTCGCGCTCGGCAGCGCGCATAAAGCCGATGTCAATCGCGCTCAAGAAAAACTCGCCGAACTCAAAGCGTCGAAAGATTAGAATGGTAGCCGCACGCGCTCTAAAGCTTGCTGCGCCACTTGTCAGTGCGACCCGATCCGTTGCAGTTGGAGGCAGTATCGAAGACGTGCTGGCGATTTGGTTCGACAAGTTTCCGTTCCCAATAACGCGGACATGCGTTTTCGGACAGGGAGGAACGCCGTCGGATGTTGAGCATTGGGCGTTTTTTGAACCTAATATCCCGCCGCCATTCCGTCCTTGCGTGATTCGCTTGCACCGACGTAAACGCGTTGGGCGTCGTGCATTTCGATTTTGATGGCCTGATAGCCGCCGTAGCCGCCGACATCGAAGCGGACGTCGTGTCCTTTTTTGCGCAGCTCGCGCACGGTTTCGTACGGAATGCCGCTCTCCACTTCGACATAGCCGCCGGACTCGGTCATTTTTTCGCCGGTCGGTTCGTTGTCGCCTTCGTGCTGCCAGCGCGAGGCGTCGCCGGCTTCCTGCACATTGAGGCCGAAATCGATCTGGTTCGTGAGCACTTGCACGTGACCCTGTGGTTGCATCCCTCCACCCATCACACCGAATGCTTCCCACGGTTTGCCATCCTTCATTGCGAAGCCGGGGATGATCGTGTGAAACGGACGTTTGCCCGGCGCGTAAACGTTCGCGTGCCCCGGCGCCATCGAAAAAAGTTCGCCGCGGTCCTGGAACATGAAGCCCAGTCCAGGCACGACGATGCCGCTGCCCATCCCGCGATAATTGCTCTGGATGAGGCTGACCATGTTGCCTTCGTCATCAGCCGTGCACAGATAAATCGTGTCGCCTTTGGGAAGACAGGCGTCCTCGCCTGTCAGGGCAAGCAGGCGTCTCGCCTGGTCCAGTGAGATGACAGGCTGGAAGCCTGTCTGCCCTGACAGCCCGGAGGGCTGTCCTCCTTCGACCTTTTTCGCGGCGTGATTTGGATCGATCAGCTTGCGCCGCTCCGCCGCGTAATTTTTCGAAAGCAAACCGGTGAGCGGAATTTTCGCGAACGCGGGATCGGCATAAAATTTGGCGCGATCCGCCCAGGCGATTTTCTTCGCTTCGATCATCGTGTGCAGCGCTTGCACACTGCCAAAGCCCATCGCGTGAAGATCGAATCCTTCGAGAATGTTCAGAATTTGCAGCGCCGCAATGCCCTGGCCGTTCGGCGGCAACTCGAAGACATCGTAGCCGCGATAATTCGTCGAGGCCGGCTCGACCCATGTCGATGTATGCTTTTCGAAGTCGGCTTTGCGCAGGAAGCCGCCATTGGCCTGCATGAACGCGTCGATCTTGTCCGCGATCTCGCCCTTGTAAAAAGCGTCGCGGCCTTTCTCGCCGATCAAGCGCAAGCTTTTCGCGAGCGCCGGATTTTTGAAGATATCGCCTTTGGCCGGTGCGCGCCCTTTGCCGTCGAGTGTATAAGTTTCGAGAAAGCCGCCCGGCATGTTCTTGTAGAGCGGCACGCTCCGTTCCCAGTAATAAGCGATCAGCTCCGTGACGGGAAAACCTTCCTCGGCATAGTGGATCGCCGGCGCGAGATCGTCGCTCAATTTGAGTTTCCCGAATTTTTTGTGCAACTCCGTCCACGCATCCACCGTTCCCGGCACGCTGATTGGCAACATCCCGAGCGGCGGAATTGTGTCGCGATGCAGCTTGGCGAGTTCCGACTTCATCTGATCGTAACTGAGGCCAAGCGGCGAACGTCCACTTCCGTTCAAGCCATAAAGCTTGTTCTCTTTCGCGCTGTAAACGATCGCGAACAAGTCGCCGCCGATCCCGTTCGAGACCGGCTCCATTAATCCGAGTGTCGCGTTCGCGGCGATCGCGGCGTCAACTGCGTCGCCGCCCCGCTTCAGAATGTCGATCCCTACCTGCGTTGCAGCAGGCACACTTGTGCAAACCATTCCGTGCCGCGCCACAACTTCCGAGCGTGTCGCAAAATTTCTACCGGTGATGCGATCGATCTGGGCGAAAGAAAAAAATGGGACTGAGGCAAACGCTAAGATCGACAAGAGAATGACACGGCGCGAGATCATGAGGCAAAGTTATCAGAGCGTTCGCGCGGAGCGAATCAAGAGTTGTCTTTGCTTCCGTTCCGCGATAGAGCCGAAGTCGTTTTCAAGAAATCGCAGCCTCGCTTCGTCCAATTATTCCATGTCGATCCGTCTCTGCATCGTCATCTCGATCCTGCTTTCACTGCTCGCTCCCGTGCGCGCCGAGCAATCGTTAGGCGACGCCATCAAAAACATCCTTTCCACGCCGACACCAACGCCGAAGCCGCGAAAGAAGAAGAGCGCATCCGCGACCACGAAGAAGTCGCCCACGCCGTCGCCGAGTCCAAAAAAGTCGTCACCGGCACGGGAAAGAGAATCACCGACGCCATCGGTTACTCCATTGCCGAGAAAGAAGAGAAGTTCGTCCACGGAAGAGGAATTGGAGTCGCTGTCGCCCAGCCTGAAGAAGAAAACAACCTCGCCCATGCTTTCGCCGAGCGCCTCGCCGCATCGAAAGAAAAAGACTTCGCCAACGCCGGAGCCGTTTGAGATGCCGACAGGATCGATTTCTCCATCGGAAATTCTGTCGCCGACCGCGACGCCAGGAGAATCGCCGTCATCGTCGAAAAAACATGGCGCGCCTAACGCCACGTTGTTGCCCGATCAGATCAAGGGCTTCGAAAATTATCCGGCCAATGTGCAGAAGCTTCTCGTCTTCGCGCTCGCGCTAACGACGCGCAATCTCGATTACAGATACGGCTCGGCCGACCCGGCCAATGGCGGGATGGATTGCTCCGGGTTCGTTTATTTCGTGCTCAAGCAAAGCGGCATCGCCGATGTGCCGCGCGATTCGAGCGAGCAATACGTCTGGCTGCGCCGCGCGCGCGCGTTCGAGCCGGTGCTGAGCGTTAAAGATGACTCGTTCGAACTGGAAAATTTGAAACCAGGCGATCTGCTCTTCTGGAAAGGCACGTATTCGATCGAACGCGATCCGCCGATCACGCATGCGATGATTTATCTCGGTCGTGAGAAGAAAAACGGTCAACGGGTCATGGTCGGTGCGAGCGACGGCCGGGTATATCAAGGTGAATCGCGCAACGGCGTGAGCGTGTTCGATTTCAAGATTCAGCGCGGACACGCAAACGAGGAAGGGAAAATGCGGCCGACGTTTGTCGGGTATGGTCACATTCCCGGTGTGCGGGAATAGCAGTTGTCGATCTTGCGGGAACGTCACGGCCGTGACGCCTTTTGCATCGACAACCCTTGTGACGGGCGGTAGAACGACGCCATGAATCACAAACGAGGTTTTCCGGCATTTATTACTGCGTTCGTGTTTATCTTTTTCTTCGAGTTCGTCTGGCACGGCATGCTGATGAAGAGCCTTTATATGGAAACTGCGTTGCTCTGGCGGGAACAGCCGATGTTCCCATGGCTCATTCTCGGTCAGGCCGTGATCGCGTTTGCTTTCACCGGTTTCTATGTCAGCAAAATCGGTGTTAACTGCCCGGCCACTGGCGCGGGCTATGGACTTGTCATCGGGATTTTGTGCGCGGGCGGCGATCTGATCCGGTTCTCCGTGCAACCGTTGACCACGAAAATTCTTTGGATGTGGATCGCCGGCGGCCTGATCGAATTTGCGGTCGCTGGCGCCATTGTCGGCGCAATCTACAAACCCCTCTCGAGTTCGACCGCTTAAATTTATGAAACGATTCATCACCGCGTTCCTCGCCGCGTTCATCTTTACCTTTTTCTGGGGATGGCTCCTTAACGGAGTGCTGCTCAAAGATGTCTACGCGCAAACGCCAGGTCTTTGGCGATCGCAAAGCGAAATGATGAGTCTGTTCCACTGGATCATCATCGGACAGGCGCTTGTGATTCTCGCGTTTGTGATGATCTATGCCAGTGGTTTTGCCGGCGGCGGCGTGGTCGCGGGAATCCGTCTTGGCATCATGCTGGAGATCGCCGCGATCGGGATGCGCTTGGCTATGTACGCCGTGCAGCCTTTCCCCGGAAAATTGATCCTCTACGGCAGCACTGCCGGTGTGATCGAAATGATCGTGACGGGCGCAATCGTCGGTGCGATTTACAAACCTGCCGTACGGCACATGTAGATTATCCGCAGCCGTGTAGGGAAAGCTGTCAGCTTCCCCTGCGATTCTCCCGCGAGCCTTGCGCGGCGGTGAAATTGCTTTCAACCGCGCACCGCCATCCATTATCATCCCGATGGATTTGCGGATATGGAACAGACGGTTGGCAAACTGACGACAGGCGAACCGCTGAGCGTCGATCAGCTCATCGAATACTTGCCGGCGCTCAAGGAGGTGGCGCGAGCGCAGGTCGAGAATTGGGCGAAAGGCGCGGCGGTTCTGCATCGTTACAAGAAAGGGGAGTTTGTTTGCGAGGAAGGCGAGTTTGGTTCGACCGCCTATTACATCGTCTCTGGGACGGTTGATATTTTCATTCACAATCCGCTCAGCCACCTGCGGACGCGCCCGGCCTTCGGATTTTTCGGGCGCAGCTTTTCGCGGATGAAGAGCTTTCTGACCGATGACGCGGAAGATCGCCGGGCCGAAGCGCACCAGCGGCAATTCATCGGCATCGATGCAAACGTCGATCTTCCGATCAACCGGCCACTCGCGCAGTTGGGCTCGGGGGAACTTTTCGGCGAAATGACT
>DATMPQ010000137.1:0-7855 GCA_035567015.1 Chthoniobacterales bacterium
GGCCACGGGATGGGGAAGAAGATGTATGGTCGATCGGCGCCGGTCAAGATCGTGAAGGTGCCGGTGGGAACGATTGTTTGGCGAACAGAAGATGGAAAACGTTCGACGTCCAACCCTCAACGTCCAACGCCCAATACAGAAGCGCATGACGCGGGATCTGATCAATTCGCAATCGCCCATCCGCAATCCGAAATCGAATTAGTTGTAGATCTTACGCGCGACAGTCAGGAGTTTGTGCTTTGTCGCGGCGGCGCGGGCGGAAAGGGAAATGTTCATTTCAAAAGCTCGCGCAATCGCGCGCCGCGCCAGTACACCGAAGGCGAGGAAGGCGAGAAGGGACATTTTTTGCTCGAGCTGCGGACGATCGCCGATGCCGGGCTCGTCGGCTATCCGAATGCCGGAAAATCGACCTTGCTGAGAAAAATCTCAGCGGCGCGTCCCAAGGTTGCGCCCTATCCGTTCACGACGCTGCATCCGATCATCGGTGTGGTTGAGTTTTCGGGTTATCGCCGCGCAACGATCGCGGACATTCCGGGTTTGATTAAGGATGCGCATCGCAATCTTGGACTCGGGCACGATTTTTTGCGACATATCACGCGCTGTCACGTTTTGCTTTTCGTTGTCGATGTTGCGGGGAGCGAAGGACGCAATCCGGTCGAAGATCTCCAGAATCTCCGGCGCGAAATCGATCTTTACGATCCCAATCTATCGAAGAGACCATGGTTCGTGGTGGCAAACAAAATGGATTTGCCCGGGGCGGCTGAAAATTTGCCGGCCCTGCAAAAAAGATTCTCTGCCGTGGAGCTTGCGCCGATCTCTGCCGCAACCGGTCAAGGCGTCGATGCCTTCAAAACAAAACTGGAACAATGGCTGGCCAGTGCATCAGAACGGGATCGACATCTTGCTTCCCAGAAGACCGAACAGACTGTGTCCGCCGATTAAGAACTAGACAACAGACAAAGGCACGCACACAGTCAGGCACTTTTAATGGGCAAACGAGTGGTAGCCAGCTATTGCAGTTCGTTCCTCAAGCCGGAAATGTTGCACATTTACCGGCAGGTAAAGGCGCTGCGCGGTATGGAGACATTTGTCGTTACCAAAGCGGTGCAGAACGCGGAGCTCTTCCCATTCCGCGATATTGAAGTTATCCCACGGCGCTCTACGAACCTTTTGCGACACGGCTGGCTCAAGTTTGTCAAACGCGAGCCACCGATCGTTTATCGCGGCGAATATCAGATACTTTCGTCGATGTTGGAGCGCCGCGGAGCCGATCTCATGCACATTTACTTTGGTCACACCGGGGTGCATCTATTGCCCTTTATCGAGCAATGGGACAAACCGTGCGTGGTTTCATTTCACGGGGCTGATGTGGCGGTTAAGGAGGACATAGCAGATTATCCCGCGAAGTTGCGCCGGTTGTTTGGCGCTGTGCCGTTGGTTTTCGCGCGTTCCCAGTCGCTCGCCAATCGATTAATCCAATTCGGCTGTCCGCCCGAAAAACTTCGCATCAATCGGACAGGCGTTCCCCTGGAAGAATTCCCATTCGTAGATCGACAACAGCCCCGGAATGGCTGCTGGAGAATGATGCAGGCGTGCCGTTTAATTCCAAAAAAGGGCCTGGCCACCAGCCTGCGCGCGTTCGCGATTTTTAAAAAGGACAATCCGCACGCCGAATTCTTCATTGCCGGAAAGGGACCGCTGCAGCCGGAATTGGAAATGCTCGCAGCCGGTCTCGGTATTTCGAAGGATGTGCACTTCGTCGGCTTTCTCTCGCAACCGAAACTCATGGAGCTCTACGCGAGCTCGCACCTGTTTCTGCACCCGAGCGAAACGCCGCCGGATGAAAACCAGGAAGGCATCCCGAACTCGATTCTGGAAGCGATGGCGACCGGTTTGCCAGTCGCGGCGACGCTGCATGGTGGTATCCCGGAAGCGATCGAGCATGGGTGCAGCGGCTGGCTTGTGCCGGAGGAGGACCACATTGCCTTGTCCAACGCGATGCAGGAAATTACAAGCTCGCCCCGGGCATTGATCGAGATGGGATGGCGTGCCCGCGAAGCGGTGGTGCGGCGTTTTGAACAGGAAGCGCAGGCGCGGTTGCTCGAATTGTTTTACGAAGAAGCGATCGCAATGCGGAATGCCGGAGAGCCTGCAAAATCTGAGGCGCTAACTCCACTGGCTCCGCAATTCGCCGAGCACGTGACGGCAAATTAGATCTCGCCCGGAAAATTTTGTTTCTTGTCATCCGGGCAAAACGCGCTTTGATATGCGCGACGCCAGCGTCCCCGTGTATTGAGTGCTCCGGCCCAGGCCGCCGTCGCACCGGCCGGAAAGATTGGGGCCGCGGCATTTCAACGATCTGAATGCACTACAGTTTTTTCCAACGCTTATCATTATCGATCCTGGCGCTCTCCTGCGGATGTATTTTCGCGACGTCGACAATGGCGGCTGAAGCCGGGCCGGCGGTGCCGCTGAAGCCTGCGGAACTCGTTCGTATCGGAAAGTTTGCGATTACCAACTCGATGCTGGTAACGTGGATTGTAGCGGCTGGAATCATCGTTTTCGCGCAATTAGCGACACGAAAGATCAAGCCGATTCCGAGCGGCATCCAAAATTTTTGGGAATGGCTGGTTGAAGGCCTTTACAACTTCCTCGAAGGAATCATCGGCCGAGAACTGGTGAGCAAGACATTTTGGTTTTTCGCGACAATTTTCATCTTTATTTTATTTGTGAATTGGTTCGGCCTCGTTCCAGGCGTCGGGACGATTGGGTGGGGTCATTACGACTCGACAACGGGTGTCTTTCATGTCGATCGACCCCTGCTGCGCGGAGGCAACGCCGACCTTAATATGACCACGGCGATGGCGGTGATCTTCTTTCTGCTCTGGATCGTTTGGGCGATCCAGGCAAACGGCGTCGGCGGATTCTTGCGTCACCTCTTTGGTCCGAAAGGTGAGACAACGGGTTTCTTGAAGATTATGTTAGTCGTCATCTTCTTCATGGTCGGATGGCTCGAGGTTGTTTCCATCCTCTTTCGTCCGGTTTCACTGAGTTTTCGACTTTTCGGAAATGTTTATGCGGGCGAAAGTACTTTAGAGGTGATGTCGAACATGGTGCCGTTTCTTTCGTGGCTGATCCCGATTCCGTTTTATTTTTTGGAGCTACTTGTCGGAATTGTTCAAGCGCTCGTTTTTATGCTACTAACAGCCGTTTTCACTCTCCTAATCGCACAACATGGACCGGAGGACGCACACTAATTAACTTTTGGGCGATCTCACAGCGAAATCGCCAAATTAAGCACAAAGGAAAAACTATGATGTTACCACTGCTGGCAGAAATGACCGGAAGCATTCACGTTGGCCTCGCCGCGATGGGCGTTGGAATAGGGATTGGCCTTACCGGTATGGGTATGGCAAACGCGGTCGGCCGCAATCCCGGCGCTTTCACTCCGATTCTAGTGCATGGGATTCTGGCAATCGCATTCACGGAGGCGATCGTGTTCTACGCTCTCTTTCTCCTTGCTCATTAAGATTCTTGGGAACGGCGGCGATTGCCGCTGCGCCTGAGCTTTCGTTATGAACGTGATGATTATAGCTGCGAGCGGGGGGTTTACTGACATGTTGCGCGATACAGCCAACACCTTCGGTTGGAATCCGTGGTTGTTTTTGTCGCAAGTCATCAGCTTCGTGATCGTCGCGCTTTTGCTGCGCCGCTTTGCTTACAAACCGATCCTCGCCGTGCTGGAAGAGCGCCGCCGGCGGATTGAGGAAGGCTTGATCAACGCGGACAAAATCAAAAAGGAGCTCGCCGAAGCTGAAAAACGCTACGCGGAGATTCTGGCCAAAGCTAATGCTGACGCGCAAAAAATGATCGACGAGGCGCGCGAGAGCGGCGCCCAGGTGGCTGAACGCAAACAGCAAGAAGCGGTCGCCGCCGCGGAGCAGATCATCGCGAAAGCGCGTGAAGCCAGCAGGATCGAGCATGAGCGCACGATGGAGGCCTTAAAACGCGAGCTCGGACGGTTGGTGGTCGATACAACGGCGAAAGTCACTGGCAAAGTACTTACTTCCGACGATCAAAGGCGGCTTCAGGAGGAAGCGGCGCGTCAACTGGCCTCATGAAGATCAATAAGGAAATTCGCCGGCTTTCCCGGGAAATGGTGCGCGCCAGTTTCACCGATGGCCAGCTTGATCGCGGAAAGATTGCGTCCCTGGTGCAGTCGTTGATCGCCAAGAAGCCGCGCAACTGCATCGGCATCCTCCAGAATTATAAACAACTTCTTCGCCTTGAGATCGAGAAACGCCATGCGCGAATCGAAAGTGCGACCGAACTGAGTGCGGAGACAAATTCACGAATCCTCCAGAACCTCAAAAAAAAATACGGACGCGATTTAACTACGGAGTTTGTTGTGAATCGTGAACTTCTCGCCGGAATGCGCATTCGCGTGGGGAGCGACGTTTGGGACGGCAGCGTGCGCCATCGGCTGGAAAGTCTCCGGCAACAATTCTAACCAACCAGAATCATGAGCAGCATACTTGAGGAGATCGAAACAAAAATCGCGGGGCTAAAAACATCGACGACGAAAAGCAACGTCGGTGTCGTGCGCGAAACCGGCGATGGCGTCGCCCGCATCGAAGGTCTTAGCGAAGTCATGCTGAACGAGATGATTGAATTTCCAAACGGAGTTTTTGGTCTTGCCTTAAATCTCGAAGAGACAGAGGTGGCCGCGATATTGCTGGCTGAAGCGACGACAGTCTCGGAAGGCGATGAAGTAAAAACCACCGGTAAACTCTTGCAGGTGCCTGTGGGCAAAGCGTTGCTCGGGCGCGTCGTGAATACGCTCGGTCAGCCCTTGGATGGCAAAGGCAAGATCAACACCGATTCGTTCTATCCGCTGGAAAAAATCGCGCCCGGCGTGATCAAACGCCGCAGCGTCAGCCAACCAGTGCAGACCGGCATCATGGCTATCGACGCGATGATTCCGATCGGTCGCGGGCAGCGCGAGTTGATCATCGGCGATCGCGCGACTGGCAAGACGACGATCGCGATCGACACGATTATCAGCCAGGCGCGCCTGAACAAAGCGGCCGAAGATGCGAACAACAAAGATTATCGTCCGCTTTATTGCATTTATGTCGCCGTTGGCCAGAAAAATTCCAACGTGGCGCGCGCTCTCGATGTTCTCGAACGAGAAGGGGCGATGCCTTACACCACGATCATCTCCGCGACCGCGTCCGACAGCGCGACGAACCAGTATCTCGCGCCGTTCGCAGGCGCAGCGATGGGTGAATGGTTCATGGATAACGGGATGGATGCGCTCATTATCTACGACGACTTGTCGAAGCACGCGGTCGCGTATCGGCAGGTTTCGCTGGTGCTGAAGCGGCCTTCCGGTCGCGAAGCTTATCCGGGCGACGTCTTTTATTTGCACTCGCGCTTGCTCGAACGGAGCGCGCGCGTGACTGAGGAATTTGGGGGCGGCTCCCTCACCGCGCTGCCGATTATCGAGACGCAAGCCGGCGACGTGTCTGCTTACATTCCGACAAATGTGATCTCAATCACGGATGGTCAGATTTATCTAGAGACCGATCTGTTTTATCAGGGCGTGCGGCCCGCCATCTCGGTTGGTCTTTCGGTCAGCCGCGTCGGTTCCGCCGCGCAAATCAAAGCCATCAAGCAAGTGGCTGGCAAGGTGAAACTCGATCTTGCGCAGTTCCGCGAGCTGGCCGCATTCGCGCAATTTGGCTCCGATCTTGATGCGGCGACAAAGGCGCGTCTCGATCGTGGTCAACGCATTGTCGAGCTTTTTAAGCAAAAACAATACAATCCAATCCCGGTCGAGGAACAGGTCGCGGTGATGTGGGCCATGCAAAACGGATATCTCGATCCTGTTCCGGTCGATCGCGTAAAAGAATTCCAAAGTAAGCTGCAAGATTATCTGGGGACGCGGAAGCAAGGCCTGCTTAGATCGATCCGCGAGAAAAAACAGCTTGATGAAGATCTCGAGGCGCAACTCAAAGCTACGCTCGATGAATTCAAAACAACCTGGCAATGATCTCGCTGGTCGCGCTTGATTCAGCCATGGCTTCCGCGCGCGCGATCGATAATGTCCAAAGCGCGATCTATCTGATTCGCGGCCAGCTTGTCATGGTGGATTCGGATCTGGCTGCCATCTACCAAGTCACGACAAAAAGGCTGAATCAGCAGTTCACGCGAAATCGCAAACGATTCCCGGTAGACTTCGCTTTTCGACTTACGGCTGGGGAATTTACAAACTTGAGGTTGCAATTTGCAACCTCAAACGGGCGAGGGGGCCGCCGTTATCTTCCGTGGGTTTTTAGAAGCGATTCGGCGGCAGGCTGGCAGCCCGCCGGCCCCACAGCCGAGACGGCCGTGCCACTTTTTAGCAATCCGCAATTCGCAATCCGAAATCCGAGACTCTAATGGCGAACACAAAAGACATCCGGCGTCGGATCAAGTCCATCCGCAACACCGCACAGATTACGAAGGCGATGCAGATGGTCGCCGCCTCCAAAATGCGCAAGGCGCAGCAGCACGCGCTGGCTGGCCGGCCCTACGCCGCGCTGATGAACAAAGTTCTGGTCTCGCTCCAAAAACGCACCGACCCGAGACTGCATCCGCTTCTTCACGTCCGGCCGCTCAAGAAAGAGCTGGTCCTGATCATCAGCACTGACAAAGGACTGGCTGGGGCGTTAAACACGAATCTTTTTCGCGAGGCTGCGAAGTTTGACGCGGCGAAGACGGCTTACGTGGTTGCAGGGAGAAAGGCGCGGCAGTTCGTCGCGCGCACCAAACGCGAGTTGCTGGCCGATTTCGAGTTGAAAGACGCGCCGACGTTTGTCGAAACCAAGCCGGTTGCGAAATTTTGCACGGAAAAGTTTTTGAATCGCGAGGTGGATAAGGTTTCCGTCCTCTTCACGCATTTCATCAATACGATCAGTCAGAGAGCAGTGGTGGAGACGCTTCTGCCCATCAGCAGTTTCGATTTGCCGAAAAAACACGATGGATCGGCCGAGGGCGAAGATGTCGATCCATTGCTCGGTTATGTTTTCGAACCGGGGGCCGAAGTGGTGCTCGACAGCATGCTGCCCTATTACATTCAGTATCAAGTTTTCCAAATGATCCTCGACGCACGCGCTTCCGAGCACAGCGCGCGCATGGTCGCGATGAAGAACGCGACCGACAACGCGAACGAATTCATCAAGGATCTCACCCTCGAATACAACAAGATGCGCCAGGCTAGCATTACGACGGAGCTGCTCGAAATCGCTACCGCCCAAATGTCGCTCGGCGCCTAACGAACATTTATGAATAAAGGAAACATCGTTCAAGTCATCGGTCCCGTGGTGGACGTGGAATTTCCGGAAGTGAAGGAGTTGCCGAAAATCTACAACGCCCTCGAAATCGAGTACGAAGTCAACGGCAACCCAACCAAACTCACGCTCGAAGTGCAGCAGCATCTCGGCGAAAACTGGGTGCGCTCCATTGCCATGTCTTCAACCGAAGGTCTGAAGCGCGGCATGAGCGTGACCGATACCGGCGGTCCCATCTCCGTTCCCGTGGGCGAAGGCGTGCTTGGCCGCCTCTTTAACGTCACGGGCGATCCGGTTGACAATCGCGGCCCGGTGAAATTCACGAAGCGGTATCCGATTCATCGCCCGGCGCCGGGTCTCACAGAACAAGACGTGAAGGCTTCTATTCTGGAAACTGGAATAAAAGTCATCGATCTGGTCTGTCCGTTTTCGAAAGGCGGAAAAGTCGGCGCGTTCGGCGGGGCCGGTGTCGGCAAGACTGTCATTATCCAGGAGTTGATCAACAACATCGCGATGAAGCA
>DATMPQ010000138.1:0-11376 GCA_035567015.1 Chthoniobacterales bacterium
CGTCTCAAACGTTTCTGCGATTACGGTTTCTTCCTGGTCGTCACGTAGCCGCAGGGTAGTCGCGGGCAGATTCTTGAGAATTTCTTCCAACGGCAATGAGATCGGCGTTTCCCCTGGATCGATGTTGAGAAGCGGACGATAAATCTCGGGCATTGCCCTTTGAAGCACCGTCGGTGAAATCACGACCCGTCCGCCGGCAAGCTGAGGCTGAATCGAAGACAATGGCAATTCCACGCGGACATTTTCCGGAATGGCCGATGGACTTCCATTCAACTGGAATGCTGGCACCTCTTGCAGGAGCCGATTGAGGGCCAAGGCGATTTTGGTTTCGTCCCTTTTCGGTGGAGACGATGCGGCCGCAACCTCACGCGCCGGCCTCGCCGGCGATCCGCGCTGAAATTTCGAACGCAGGTCCTCGCACGGCGCGGTTACGTTTGTAAAAGGAGCTCCCCCCGCTCTCGGCGGTTCTGGCAAGCTAGTTGGAACGGGCGGCCCGCTTGAGGCTGGAACTCTCTCAGAGGCGGGCGCACCCGTTCCGTTCGGTGGAAGATGAAATGAAATCTTCTTTGGCCCAGCCGGCCCGGGGGCTCTTGGTCGGGGCGTTTCCTGCTTCTTCGAGATTGGATCATGCAACGAAACGCCGGGGCTGAGTAACGGCGGCGATCGCCGCTTGATCGTCTCGCTCGCGATCGGTTCCGGTGTAGCCGCGGCAATTGTTTCTGCGCTTGCCGGTTCCACACGTACGGGCGGGAGCGACGAAGTTTGGAGTGGCTCCATGGTTGTTCCGAAACGCTTCGTGTCCTCAAGCGTGACTTTCAGAAACGGTGTGTCCAGTTGGGGAGCCATATCGCCGTGCTCTTGATCGGGCCGCACCCGCAGGCTGCGGAATTCCTCGAGCACTTTTTCGTATGGCAATAGGACGCAAGCCGACTCCGTAGGAGCGAGCCGGTGCGCAAAAATTTCCGGCGCTTCTTTATAAATGCTCGCCAGCGACACACTCGGCTTGCTCTCCCCCATCCCCTTCTCGATTTCCAACGCGTCTAACACAACGCGGCGAGAGAGATCGAGAGTCTCTGGCGACTTGACGTAACCAGCCGGTATCTGCTCAAGAATGTCGGCAAGCTGGAGCGAGATCGTGCGCTCCATCTTCGGTTCCAGCCCGAGCAAACTGGCCCGTGGCAACTGACGCGAGTGCGCAGCAGCAGGGCGGGAGCTGGCTTCAACTGGTTGCAGCGCTGAGGCTTTTGCCCCCCGCGTAGGACCAGTCGCGACTTTCATAGGATCGGGTGACGTCAACGTGCGGATCGTATTCGGCAAGACCGTTTTGCTCAGGCGTTCACCACTCGGCTTTTCCCTGGGATCTGTCCGCGGCTGCGCAGCCGGACTATCAGCGGCCGCTGAAAGGAGCCGTGCTCTAGCCTTGTTGAAAAAATCGACAAAGGGAATCGTCATGTGCCTAGTGGTCTTCCGCCGTCACGCGCCAGACTTCTTCTAGTGTGGTGACGCCTTCGAGCGCCTTTTCCACGCCGACCATGCGCAAGGTTTTCATCCCCTCGCTCATGGCTTGGTTCTTGATGACGGTGGCCGAGGCACGCTTGATGATGAGACGGCGAACCGCCTCGCTTACCGGCAACGCCTCGACGAGCGCTACCCGCCCGAGATAACCGCGGCTCTTGCACCGGCCGCAGCCCGTCCCGTGATAGAACACAGCTCCCTTGCTTTCCTTGAGGCCGAGCTTTTCTAAAATCTCCGGCTCGGGAACAAACTCGTCCCGGCAATTGGTGCAGACTCGTCGTACCAGTCGCTGCGCGCAGGTCATGAGAATGGAGCTTGAAATCAAAAACGGTTCGATCCCCATATCGTCGAGGCGGGTGATTGCGCCGGCTGCGTCATTCGTGTGCAGCGTGCTCAAGACCTGATGGCCGGTGAGCGCCGCTTTCACGGCGATATCGGCTGTTTCGTTGTCGCGAATTTCACCCACCATCACGATGTCCGGGTCCTGGCGCAGGATCGAACGCAGCGCCGAGGAGAAATCGAGTCCGATCTCGCTGCGCACCGCTACTTGATTGATGCCGGCCAGTTCGTATTCGATCGGGTCCTCGACTGTCACGATGTTGTATTGCGGGTTATTCAGCTCCTGCAACACCGAATAAAGCGTCGTTGTTTTGCCCGAGCCAGTGGGCCCGGTCACCAGAATCATTCCATGCGGCGCATCGATCGCCTTGCGAAATTTCTCCAGCGTCCCCTCCTCCAGACCCATCTGGTCGATGCCGCCCGTCAGGGCCGACTTATCAAGAAGACGCATGACGATTTTCTCCCCGTGCGTCGTAGGCAGAAACGAGATACGCAGATCGATCTCTTTACCTGCAACTTTGATGCGAAAACGGCCATCTTGCGGCACGCGTCGTTCAGCGATGTTGAGAGCGGCAAGAATCTTGATGCGCGAAGTGATCGCCAGCTGCAGCGCCTTGGGCGGTGACTCGGCCGCGACTAATTCGCCGTCAATGCGATAGCGCAGCCTGAGTGTGTTTTGAAATGGCTCGATGTGAATGTCCGACGCCTTTTCTTTCAGCGCCTGCACCAGAATAAGATTCACGATTTTGATGACCGGCGCATCCTCGCTGTCCGCGGCCAGCCGATCGAGATCGATCTCCTCGTGCTGCGCGGCCTGCACTTCTAACTCACCCGTTTGCATCGCTTCTTCGGCCACCTTCTTGAGCACCTGGCTCATGTTAGCGCTGGAACCATGGACCCCGCTCAACGCGTCATTCACCGCTCGTTCGGTCGCGATCATCGGGACGATTTCGAGCTGCACCCGGCGCTTCAGATCATCCACCGCGAGCACGTTCGTTGGATCGGCCATCGCCACAAAAAGCTTCCCGTTCAAGCGCGCGATCGGCACCAGCTTGTTCGTTTTGGCCATGTCGCGCGGCACGAGCGCCATCACTTCTTCCGGCACGTGCAATTTCGCCAGATTGATGGGCGGCGTGTTAAGACAGCGACCCGTGCTGAAGGCCATGTCCTGTTCGGTAACGAACTGTTTGTCCGTCAAGATCTTCAACAAGCGCCCGCCTTGGGTTTTCTGAATGCTGACCGCTTCCTCGAGCTGGTTCGGCAGCAGGAGACCGTCTTCGATCAGGACCTCAGCGATGCGTTCTGCGAAAGATTTGCTTGTCATGTCGATGAACGCTTAATCCCTCGTCTCCAGCCGATAAACGGACTGCAAGCTTTTTACAATGGCTGATGGTCGCGCCAGGTACCACGAAACCGTGTAATCCACTTTTTGCTGCACGGTGTCGCGTCCGGCAGCGTCGAAAGGATTGCAGCACGCCACCATCATCGTGCGACTGACCAGATCGAACGGCACAAACAAACGCCCCAGTGTCAGGTAATCCGGCAGCATCGGCCCGATCTGCCGGTCCACGTCGTAATACTCGAGCGGCACATAGGCGAATTTGGTCCGGTCGATCAATGCCGAGAGCACCGCATCTAGGCGGTCCACGTCCGCCTTGCAAAGGGAATCCACCAACGAAGCCGCCAGCGCCTGCCCGTTTAAATCTTTGTTAAGTTGCTTGACCATTTCCAGCGCGGCGGTCACTTCCTCTTCGCCGAAAAGCTGCTGCACAATCAAAAATTTCGCGAGATGATCATCTCCCCGGTCCAACAGGTTCGTACGTTTGGGCCGCCCTCTGCGGCCCGAGTGAATATTGATCAATGAGCCGCTCCCGGTCACGTTGGCGATCGCCTCGCCCGAAATTTGCAGCCGCGTCTCGATTTCGCCAAGCATCGCGAGGATTTCCGGCGCGTTCGGCTCCTTCACCAAAATCGCCTCACACTCCTGCAACGCGTTCGAGTACGACCCGACGTTGAAATACACTTCCGCTAGCTTGCGCGAGGTGCGCAACGAGTCCTCGTGCCTCCCGATCTTTTGGTAGGCCTCCTTCAGAATCTCCAGCGATTGATAATCGGCAGGTTGAGTTTGAGTGATCGCCTCAAACATCTCGATCGTCTGGACGATCTGGCTATGTTCTTCTTCCGACAGCTTGTGTTCCAGCACGGGGGATTGTAAAAGCTAGAAACATGCCCCTGGCAGCCGCCCCGCCCCTAATTCCCCATCAAACTGCTCCCAGCAACGGGATTTCTTGGGAATAGAGCCCGCCTGAGCGACCGACATGAATCGGCACGCCGACAGGCCGACCGAGCAAGAGCGAATGAGTCAATCCTGACATCCGAATTTTCGCCTTTTCTAATTTTTAATTCTTTAGCTATGATTTTCCGTGTTTTCCCGCCCGTGCATTTCCGCATTCCGCTCTCCACTTCCCGTTCGCGGTCCTCTGCTTTTTTTACTTTACACTCTACAATTGCCGCGTGAACACGCGCAACGCGTTCACCCTTTTAGAGCTCCTCGTCGTTATCGGCATCATCGCGATTTTGACGGTGCTCGTAGCACCGGCTTTCACGAACAGG
Source organism: Chthoniobacterales bacterium (assembly GCA_035567015.1). GTDB lineage: Bacteria > Verrucomicrobiota > Verrucomicrobiia > Chthoniobacterales > UBA10450 > AV133. The sequence continues at coordinate 4,468 of DATMPQ010000138.1, forward strand.
AAAACTGCGGACGACACTACGAATGCGGCCTACACAATCAAAGGCGTGTGCGAGGAGGCCCGAAACTATGCGAAGGCAAATCACACGTACACATGGGTCGGATTTTACGAAGAAAACGCATCTGGGTTTTCACCAACCAACGCTACTCCCGCCTATCCGGGAAAAGGACGAGTAGTTATGGCAACTGTTTTTTCAAATGATGGGACGAAGATTTTAGAAGATGCAGATCCGAGCCCGGTGCTGCCACCGAGCCGGATTACACAACTAGGAAAATTGATCAAGATCGAAGGCGTTCATATTACTGATATTGGCACGCCTGCGGGCGGAAACTCAGACGCTCTCGACGGACGACCTAGTCTGCCTTACACGCAGGGGGCACCATTCGATCACTTCAACCGAATCAGTAGCGATAGTGCCGACGCGACTCGGTTTGCATTCGCAGCTCAGAACTACACATTCTATAAGACAATTCGATTCAATTCCCGTGAAGAAGCGAACATAAACAGCACATATACGCTAAAACGCGCCGCAGAAATTGGAGTAAAACCGACTCGCGGAGATGTTGTCGATGCAAATAGTACAAACATAGTTGCTATTCAGTTTGGCGGCATCGGTGGCAATTTTAAGGTTTATAGAAAGTGAAGCTCTTCTCACGCGCTAAGGATTCGTTTTCACTAATCGAGCTAACACTTGCTCTTGGTGTCGCTTCGTTTTGCTTGATTGCTGTCTTCGGACTGCTCCCGGTCGGGATCCAGACAAGTCAAGACGCCATCTCCGAAACCGCATCCGCGAGCATACTCTCCGCTGTCATCGCAGACCTGCGTGCGACGCCCGAAACCACTATTACCTCACCCCAATTTGGTCTCACCTTTGGCTCCCCAACGACATTGTATTTCGATAGCAATGGAAGGTCGACGACAATTACAACCTCTCGTTATCGTCTCACGATCAGTTTTCCCGCAAATCCAACCGGTACGCACGCGGCCACATTCGCCCATTTGAAAGTAAGTTGGCCGGCACCCGTGGATCCTGCGACAACTCGACCCGCCGGCGTCGTGGAATCCTTTGCCGCCTTTGACCGCCACTAATCACGTTCATCTTGTGCGAAAATCCGATCGAGCTTTTACGCTGACCGAAATGCTGATCGCAGTCACTGTCCTGACGCTTCTAATTGTTCTGTTCGCACAGCTTTTCAATAGCGCGTCTACCATCACCAGTTTGGGCACGAAGCGGATCGATGCAGACTCAAGTGCGAGACCACTGCTTGACCGAATGGGCGTCGATTTCTCTCAGATGGTGAAAAGAAGTGATGTCAGCTATTTTGTAAAGACACAGGCAAACCTCCAGATGGGAAACGATCAGATTGCCTTTTACAGCGCGGTAACTGGATACTATCCCTCACCAAGCAAGCAGAGTCCTGTCTCACTAGTTGCTTACAGGGTTAACTCCGACTCCACTTCGCCCTCTTACAACAAGCTAGAGCGAATGGGAAAAGGCCTTATATGGAGCGGCGCTTCTCCGACCTATATTCCAATTCTTTTCCTTGCGCCCGCTGGCACCCCCACGACCACGATCGACAACATCTGGCCTGCGGCTACAAACAGTTCCACTAGTGATTCAGATTATGAACTGGTAGGACCGAACGTTTTTCGGTTTGAGTATTATTATCTCCTAACTACGGGTGCGTTGTCTCCGGGACCTTGGACTTCTACCAATGCAGTCGCTGTTAAGGATGTGGCGGCAATTGTCGTGGCAATCGCAGCCATGGACCCAAAGAGCAAAGTACTTGTCACGAATTCGCAGATTGCTGCCATCGCGGGAAGTTTGTCCGATTACACGGCATCGATGGGCCCCGGACAGTTATTGGCAGAATGGCAGACCGCTCTTGATGGAATCACTGGAATCCCTCGCCAGGTAGTTTCGAATACTCGTCTTTACGAGCGTTATTTTTATCTGTCTCCAACTCAGTAATGAAGTTCCAATTCAATTCTTCGTTTAAGCAGCCACAAAACAAGGGCGCTGCGTTGGTGCTCGTTCTGGCCCTTATTGTGCTACTCAGCGGATTAGTCGTTGCTTATCTTTCCCGGACCAGCACCGATCGGCGGCTCGCCAAATCCAGTTTCGACGACACCAGCGCCGAGCTTCTAGCGCGAAGCGCACTGGATATCGTCGTGGGTGACTTCAAACAGGAGATCGTCGACGGATCAACGCCGGCCACCCCTCCCTATACTCCAACAAGCACTGCCTACGTCGTACCAATGCGAAGCGGCAATCCGGGCACCGTGCCCAACTTAATCCGCCGTAGCGTCCGATCAGATGGCCTTGTCGCCCCGGCAGTTCCAAGCCGCGCGTCGGCGATTAACTCTTCAACGGATGTTTCCGTCAATGGCCGCTCGGTCAGCCTAGATCGCTGGAACATGCACTACCTGGTCCCTAAAAGTGATACGTCCAACGATGATCCGGCACCTGTTACCAGCTTCATTGCACCAGACTGGGTGCTTGTGACCAGAGGCGGACCATCAGTCCAGACCGGTATCGGTGTTGGTTCAACTGCGTTGAATAGCGCAGCAAACGGAAATTCAAATTACGTGCTTGGTCGTTATGCCTATGCTGTTTACGATGAGGGAGGATTGTTAGATATCAACGTTGCCGGATTTCCTTCGCCGACTCCGGCGCCAAAAACCTACGTAGGAAGGAAAGGTGTTATCGCTTTTGCAGATCTCACTGCTTTGCCGACAACCGGTTTTAGTTTTGTAAGTAACACCGTCATAAACAGGATAATCGGCTGGCGAAATTATGCGACCGTTCAACCGGCTGGCACTTTCCCCAGCTTTACATTCACTGCAGCCGCGACTTCGAACTTTGTAAATTACTTTTTGGACACAAGTCGCGATTTCAGAACGGTTGCGACGAATCTTTCATCCAATCGGACGGATCAAGGTTTCATCACTCGGGCTGAACTAATAAAACTTCGAAGCGATACGGACGCTGGTGCGGCCACTATGCTGCAATATTTGGGCACGTTCTCGCGAGAATCCAACCGCTCCACTTGGGGTAATTCCGGAACTGAGTTGGCTGGCAGATTTCCACTCAGCCGCTTCGATTTGTTTGCAACCACGCCTCCCAACGATGCTGCGGCTATCCAACAATATTTCGGATTGAACTATGTACCGGCATCAGGTCCCACCGCTGAGCATTGGCGATATTGCGGTACATCTGGTAATACGCTGCTATCAGCAATTCCTTCGGTAAACGGAACCAACCAAAGTCCAGACCTATTTCCCTTACTCCAGTATGCATTGCCAACTGGGACGTCGATGAGTGAGGTTCTTTCAATCGGAGCTTCGTTGATCGATCAGCGTGACCAAAATGACGACACAACTTGGATCGAATTCGGAGATCCCGCGGCCCCTCAGAAAGCGTTCGGCGTAGATAAGAATGCATCCACAGAACCAGGAGCGCCGCCTCCGCCCTCGACCGTATTAGTTCTAAATCGCAACTTCAGGAATGTTGGGGAGTTAGGTTACGCGTACAAAAATGGCTCTACCAGCCTTGATTTCCGAACAGCAGGCAGCTCCGACGCTCCCTTGCTTGATCTTTTCACTTACAATACGGCTACTCCGCGCTCTGGGATCGTGAACTTGAATACACAAAACATTTACGTGCTCGCTGCGATTCTCATGGGAGCGATTACAACCGAATCATTGTCCGCAACTGTTCCAAGGACCGCCGCGGCGCTAGCAGCAACAAGCATCGTGAACGCAACGACGAGCCTGCCAGCAATTGGACGTCAGGATGTTGCACGTCTCGCAAGCGCCGTCACCCATTCCACTTTTACAGCAAACGAAGAAACGAAGGAAACGATCGCCCGTGCGTTAACCGAAGTAGGTCAAACTAGAACCTGGGGTTTGATGATCGATGTGATCGCGCAAACTGGGCGATATCCTCCAAACGCCTTAAGTCTGGCCAACTTCGTAGTCGAAGGCGAGAAACGGTACTGGCTACATGTTGCGATCGATCGCTTTACAGGACAAATCATCGATCAGGAACTCGAGCCTGTTTACGAGTAACAGCACGACGCTTAGCGCGGGCTTGGCCGTTTTCAGTTCGGCGTAGGACAGACACAAGAACTTACCGCCGATTACACGAATCACACGGCCAAAATGAATAAATTCTGAGCACTGTCAGTTCTAATTATTGAGAAGTTCATTTCGCCGAGTCGGCGAAATCAGCGCGCGAGTTGCAGGCGCGCTCCCCAGAATCAGACCGCGCCGCCGGTCTTCAACAGCTTGATGGCGTCCCGCAATTCGGCGGCGCGTTCGTACATTTCCTTGGTGATCGCGCTTTCCATTTCGCGCTGCATGATCTCCAGTTTCGAGAGCGGACGTTTGGCGCGCACTTCCTCTAGCCATTCGTCGAGAAAGTTAATCTCGGAGCTTTTCGACGCGAGCTCGGGAAAATTTGAGCGCTGAAAAAAATCCGCGATCGCGTCGCGTCCGCGTCGAATCTCGCTCATCGCTTCCGCGAATTTTCCCTGGCCGAGCAAAATGGACGCCCTGGCGCGCGTATTCATCATCAGCACGTAAGGCCGAAATTGTTGCAAGCCCCAGGAAAGCTCTTCCCGATTGGTATGCGCGAGCACGAAATCGAACAGGTCGAGGTTGCGCTGGGTGTCACGCACGACGCCGGCGAAATCGTTGATCTGAAACAAACTGAGATAACGGTGATAGTATTGAATGCCTTCCTGCTGAAGCTCGGTGCATTGCTCCGGCGACAGCTCGTAGTCTTTCGCCTTTTCCTCCGCGCACGCGGCGCGGCTCTGATGATAAGCGAGGAGCGACTCGTAATTGTGCGGCCGTTGTCCATCGGGCCGGCCGGTCATTTCCATTTGCAACACGCCGAGATCGATCCGCAATTGCAATTTCTCCCGACCATCGAGCCCGATGATCTTACGCACTTTGATCGTGCCATTCTCGTGCGGCCAATCCTTCAGGATGGTGTTCAAATCCAAACTCATCGCAAGTCAAGCATCGAACATTTGCCCTTCCCTTGTCAATGGGCGGTATCCTTCCTTCAATCACGGATTGCAGGATTCACCGGATGGCGCGGAGCGGTGAACAGCCAAGCTAGAGAAGGGATTTCAGTTCTTGGATGGTGATTAGCGCTTGTCTGACAGTGCTTTGCACTGTTTTTGGCGCAATTGAGGAATGGTTTGGAACCGTTCCGCACAGACCAGCCTTTCGAGCGTCGGATGTTCAAACCCTCGCGGTCACCATGAAGAAATCCCAAGCGCTTCAGCGCGAAGAACCTCGCCACCTGCATTCTTGTCAACGCGCCTGTTTCTACGCCTCAACTGTGCAAGGGTTGATGGTTGATGGTTGATGGTTGATGGTCGCGCGTGGAGCATGCCATCGAGTCGTTCATCCGCTTCCTTGCCGTCGAGCGCGGGCTGTCGGAAAATTATCAACTCTCCACTCAACGATCTTTGACAGAGTTCGCAAACTGGTGCGTCTCGAAGAAAAGGATCGACAATTTCCGCGGCATCACGTTGCCGCTGATCAGCGAGTATCTCGGCGATCGGAAACGGGCGGGGTTGTCCGCGTCCTCGATCAAATTAATCGTGGTCGCGCTGAAGATTTTCTTTCGCTTCCTCGCGGAGAAATGCGCGATTGAGCGCGACCCGGCCGAAGCGCTTACGCTGCCGCGGATCGAGCGTTATTTGCCGGAAACGCTGAACGAATTGCAAGTCGAGCACTTGATCGAAAACATCGATACGAAAGTTTCTCTCGGATTGCGCGACAGAGCGATGGTCGAACTGCTTTACGCAAGCGGGTTGCGCATCTCCGAGCTGACGAATGCGCGGCTCGAGAATTTCAATTTCGAAGAACGAATCTTGCGCGTACTCGGCAAAGGAAACAAGACCCGCCTCGTGCCGGTCGGCCGGAAAGCGTGTGACGCGCTCGCCGCTTACTTGTCGGTGGAGAGGCCCAAGCTTGTGAAACGCCGTAGCGGCAGCGAAATTTTTCTCTCCGAGCGCGGCACGAAATTAACAACTGCGCGGATCTGGCAGATCGTGAAAAGGATTTCGCGCCACTCCGGATTGGAAAAGAATATTTATCCGCATTTGCTCCGGCACAGCTTTGCTACGCATCTGCTCGGCAACGGCGCCGACCTGCGCATCATCCAGGAAATGCTCGGCCACGCCGACATTTCGACTACGCAGGTTTACACACATGTCGATCAACAACGATTAAAAGCCGTCCACCGGCAATTTCATCCGCGTGCGTAAGCGGAGGGTGATGGTTGACGGAAGGCGGCGCGAGTTCCGATTTTTCGTTAATTGATCCCGCGTCCAGCATCGAGTATCCAGCATCCAGCACTTATGAAACGAATTTTCCTTTTACTGATTGCCGGCGCTCTCGCAGCGCTTGCGATTTGGTACGGCGTACGCATTTCGGAAAAGACGTCGCACGCGGTCGTCAGCGCGCTTCTCCCGCGCGAAACGATTTTCGTCGCACACGTGCCGGACTTTACCCAAACGCGTGACCAGTGGCATCACTCCGACATTTACCAGATCTACCGCGAACCCACTGTGCAGGATTTTTTGCGCAAGCCGCTGGCCAGGCTCCCGAAAACAGCTGCGACTGCACAGACGCTACAGGAGATCGAGCAGCTCGATCCCAAAGATGCCTTCGTCGCGCTCATTTCCATCGACAATAACAATCCGAGATTTGCGGGGGGTTTTCGGTTTCGAGGAAGTCAGGATGCAGCGGAGGCAATCGTGGGTAAATGGCGAGCGAAATTGCTCGAAAAAAATCCAGCAGCGAAGCGCGAGAAGGTCGCCTACCAACAGCATCAGATCGAAACGATCGCCGCCGCTGCCTTCACATTGGCGACGGCTTACGACGG